>RPQK01000936.1 GCA_003819755.1 Acidobacteriota bacterium
GGAATCCGCGCCAGCGAGATGCGCTTCATACCCTCCGAGATGTAGGATCGTCGTTCGAACGACTGGTCGACCGCTGACACCTGGCGGAGCTTCTCGGCGTGGTCTGCCTCCGATGCCGGTGCAAACAGTGCGGGCCTTTGGTCCACGGCCGCCCTCCCCCGTTCGCTTCCCACTTCAACCAGCAGCTTTTCGCCGAGGTCGGTCAGCTGCAAGTCAAACCCGGAGATCAATGAAGGGCCCCCGTCGCAACACACGCAGAAGCAGCTGGGGCCAGGGGTGTGACAGGCAAGCACCATCCTGAGCGAATGTCGGATGCGGGTCGTAACCGTCTCATCTTCAAATCCGCGCTCGCCGAAAAACCGTTCGAGAAAAACCAAAGCCGAGGCATCGCATGATCGCAGTCCGAACAACGCCATCGGCTTCTCGGTGGCTCGCTCGAGGATCCTTGGCTGCGTCGGCCCCTGGATACTGAACAGAGTCTCTCGGGCCTGGAGGAAGAGGTTCTTTGGCGGAATCAGGGTGTTGACGAAATCAAATGGAATCTCCTGACCTGACTGATAATCGTCGAAGACGAAATCGGAACTGCCGATCTGTCGAGGAGCACACACCCGGTAGTCTCCTGAAAGGGAATCCAGAAAGGGCTGGACATCGGATTTTCGCAACGTGAGTCTGTCCATCGACTCGCCCCCAGAGTTAAACCTTTTCCAAGCGACATGCGACCGGTTGAAAAGCTACGCCCGAGTCAGAAACGGCCAGGACGGATTTCGGTAACTCGTTGTCACCCGGAACCTCGGCCAGCACCAGCAGTCCTCGCGGAACCCGGCTGTCTCCTCTTGCCGGGAACACCGCTGCTCCATCGGGGGTCAGCAACTTGACTCTTCCTCCCGACTTGATGCCTTTTTCCTCGAGGTCCTGCGGAGACACGTTGATAAACGCTTCTATGCTTTCCCTCCGCAGGATTTCATCCCGGCTGCTCCAGCCGCCCGGCATCCAGTTGGCCGCATGCCGGGTGAAGATGACCTGCATCGGATAGTCTTCGGAAACAGGGGAGCACACAGACGACCTGGGGGGAACAAGCGCTAATGGCTCTTCCTCCTCTCGGAAGGGCCATTGGACCCAGTCGGTTCCCTGGTAGAGAGGCGTGAGCCTATCCACCCTGTACGGCGAATCCAAGGCCGGCTCGGTCGTCCACCATTCGAACGGTGTCCTGGGCCAGGCGTCGTCACCCAAGCGACGGGCGATCAGGCCGAACCAATCTCTCTCCGGCCTCGCATCCCCCGGCGGAGGGACAACCCGACGCCAACGTTGGACCGTCCCCAGCATATTTGTCACCGTTCCGTCGAGCTCACCAAAGGCGGCCGAGGGCAAGACGACGTCAGCCAGGCGACAGACCTCGCCCGGGAAGCGGTCGATCTCAACTATGGTTTCGACAGAGGCCAACGCCTTTTGAAGACCGGCCCGGTACGGAGCCGCGCGCAGCAGGTCATCGCCGCAGACCAAGAGCACCGAAATACCCGAAGCATCCCCATCAAGGAGCCGAGCCATCCGGGTCAAATCGGCTTCGGCGTCCGGGAGCAGATCGAAGAGCCCGGCGCTGTTTGCCTCGCCAGCAGCCACGAAGATCCGGTCTTCGGCACCCAATAAAGCTGCGGCTTGGACGAGCTGTAGGGTGCGTTCGACGGCGTGCCTCCCCGCGGTCAGCCAGCGTTCTCCGATGACGACGGCCGAGTCCGAC
>RPQK01000937.1 GCA_003819755.1 Acidobacteriota bacterium
ATTCGGCTGAGATGTCCCGCCGCGTAGGTGCAAGCAATTCCGCCATTGGCCGATTGTGGCTCAGCACGTAGACGATGAAAGTCTTTCGCAGTACTTGGTCAATCCCCTCGTTCGACAAGAGACCATGGACATCGAAAAGGTCGCGCGGGTGCTGACGATCGAGGGCGGCGACCAGCTTCCCTGCGTAGAGATCAGCGAAACTGACAACCTGGATTTCGGCGAAACCAAATTCGTCCTCTACTCGCGGGGAGACCGATTTGGCTGCTGGCTCATGAACACACCCCCGCGTCACCGGCGTGACTTCGATTTTGATCTGTACTCCCTTGGCCCTCACAAGCAACTTGGTTACGCGGTTTTCCGGACTAATGGCAGCAAGGTCAACTCGAGCCCCAGCGATGCCGTGTTCAACCGCGTCTGCTATCCGCCTCAAGGCGTCGCCCATGTCCTGCAATGATTGAGCACGGGCCGCGATCGGGAGGTACGTCAGGTCGATGTCCACCGAGAGGCGCGGCATATCCCGAACGAACAGATTAATGGCAGTGCCACCCTTTAGCGCAAAGCAGGTTTCCGCGCCAACGAAGGGTATCGCTCTCACTAGTAGTGCGGCCTGCCGACGATAAATCTCATCAAACTGCATCGAAGTCCTCCGGGACTGTGATGTTGTACTTCCGGTCGAGCTTGCCGCCGCGAACGAGCATCCGCTTGCCGTGGCCGAGGTCGATCCCCGTGCGGTCGAGTCTGCCAAGCCAGGCGTGATTATGCCGTTCGGCGAACCAGAGAAAGAGGCGCTTGACCTTGACACTGCGGCATGAAACAAGCAAATGATGAAGCCGACGAGGGCTGAGATTGCGTAAGCCTTCCATCAGCACGTCGACTTGGTGGAAGGTCTCGCCTTGCGGAATCTCGTCCAGGAGTTCGAGCGCAGCCCGCTCGGGGGTGGACATTGTAATCGGCCAGTCCCCGTACCCCCAGGTTTGGCGTATGAGGCTCGTATGAGCGGACTGTGGCATGTTCTTGCCCACCACCGTGGCTACACGTGTAATTTCTTCTTCGAAAAGCTTCCCTGCGTTGTGGAAAACGAACCGGGGTTCGGTTTCCAGTTTCGAGACCCAACCGGGCGGCTCGCAGTAACCATACAGGTGAATTTCTGGCCGCCCGGAGGTGGTGAGATAATGCGCGAAACCTTGTAATTCGAGTGCCGTGCGGCCGCCGATGGCGATCGGCCGCTCGAGGAGAGTCTGGAGAGACGTAATTACTTCTTGCCAGCCTATGCGGTGGCGTTCTGCCTCTGCGCGAAGGATCTTGGCGGGGGGACGGCGATACACACCACGGACAACCTGTTCGAGCCAACCGTGCGCGACGTACTTGCTGCGAAGGGCCCGCGAGAAGCCGTGGCGCTCGAGCCACGCTGCATCGACCATCAGTCCCTGGGGGAGGTTGCCGTGAAGCCAGTTTAACTTTGAGTGTTTTTGCGTACCCACAGTTAGCATAATACGCTGCGGATAAACCAGAAGGCTAGTTTAGAAATGACAGAAAAAGCTAACCATCGGTATACAGGCCATGCCTATCTGTAAACCCGGAATCATGATGGCGGCCGAATCGCGAGACGAATACCCGCGTTGTGTTTAACCTCGTCTGGAGCGTCAACTCCCCCGAAGACAAGAGACATGCGGGCGAAAAGCGGGCGACAGGAGCACAAACGCGCCAGATTTTGGGTCTGGTG
>RPQK01000938.1 GCA_003819755.1 Acidobacteriota bacterium
AATGGAACTTTCGGGCCCAAAAGGGCGGCGAGTACGAAGTGCGGCTTGTGACCTGCGAAGCCCGTGCGCCACGCGGCGGGGATGACTGGGAGGGCCCGCACGTCGTTGAGGTCGATGTCGCCGGTCAGAAACTCCAGGGAATCATCGAAGACGGCCGACGTATTCAAAACGACCGGAACCCGCGATGGAAAGACGTCTACACGAATCTGGGCCGAGCTCGGCTCGAGGGGCCGGGGACCGTAACCGTGCAGTTCGCTGCGAAGCGGATCGAGGCGGCGAAGGGACTGGGCCTGACGCTCCGCACCGTCCAGCTTATTCCCGTTCAGCCTGGTCAGCAGTCGCAAGCCAGACCCGGCGAACGGCAGCGGCCGACCAGCCGGCGTTCGACCCGAGTCAAGATGGAGCAGGTCGAGGTCGTGAGCCCGGACGGAAAAGTCAGCCTGACAGTTCTTCCCAATGCGGAGCGACTGGCCTTCATCGTGAAACGGGACGGAGTTCCGATACTGGATGCATCGCCGATTGTCATGAAGTTGGATGGGTTTGACCTGTCGAGCGGCGTGGTGTTCGGAGGCGCGGAGCGTTATGAAGCCAACGAGAGCTACCCATGGCACGGGATGAAGAGCCAGGCGAGCACTCGATATAACGGGGCGCGCATCTCGCTGACCCATGATCTGAGCTTGACAAAATATGTGCTTGAGATCAGGGTGTCGAACGATGGTGTCGCGTATCGCCACGTGATCCCGGGAAAGCCCGAGGAGTCGAGAGTGCCGGACGAGTGCTCGACTTTCGTGCTCCCCGCCGGTTCGACCGTTTGGTACCACGATCTGAGCGGTCATTACGAATCCGCGTATCAGAAAAAGGAGATCGACTCGGTGGGGTCGGGCGAATGGGCCGGACCGCCGGTGACCTTCAAGCTCCCGGGCCGCGCGGGTTACGGCGTAATCACCGAAGCGAATCTCGTGGACTACGCGGGTATGGGGCTCGAAGGCGATGGGCGCCGGGGCTTTGTCACCGGTCTTGGTCATCGGCAGCCCCTCAACTGGCCGTACGAGCTGCGTTACGGGCGGGACGAGGCGAAACGCCTTGGCCGGGCCGCCGCGGTCTCCGGCACGATTACGACTCCGTGGCGCGTGGTGCTGACCGGCGCGGACCTGAACACCCTCGTCAACAGCACGATCGTTTCTGATCTTTGCCCCCCCCCCGATCCCAAGCTGTTCCCCCAGGGGATAAAGACCGACTGGGTCAAGCCCGGCCGTTCGGTGTGGCGTTATGTCGATGGCGGCGACGGCAGTTTCGATGGCCTGAAAGGCTTCTCCGAACAGGCCGGCCAGTTGGGTTTTGAATATCACATCCTGGAAGGAGTGTGGACCCGCTGGACCGATGAGCAGATCCGCGACATCGTCCAGTACTCCGCCCAGCGCGGCGTCCGGCTCCTTTTCTGGCGACACAGCAACCAGCTGCGAAGCCCCGAGCAGCGTGAGGAGTTCTTTTCGAAGCTGCACGGTTTGGGGGTGGCTGGGGCGAAGATCGATTTCATGGACCACGAAGCCAAGGAAACCATCGACTTGTACGAAGAGCTGCTCAGGAAGGCGGCGGAATATCAGATGGTGATCGACTTCCACGGGGCCAACAAGCCGACCGGTCGCGACCGCACGTGGCCGA
>RPQK01000939.1 GCA_003819755.1 Acidobacteriota bacterium
AGAAACAAATCGCAAGGCAGGCCCAGTCCGACGTGGGGTTCTGGCTGGCGGACCTAAGCTTTTTCTTATTACCCAGAAGCGACTACGAGGTGGCCGAAGACCTGATTGGTCGTCTTGATAACGAGGGAAAACCGCAAATCGTGCTTGTGACCACGCTACCGACGCTGCCGGTCTGGGTCCCGTTCAGAGAACTTTGGAATATAGTGGCGTTCACCGAGGGGAAAGCCCACGCGGTACTGGTGATTGGCTATAAGGAAACCGGGGCGATGGGCAGATTCCTCATCTACAACAATTGGACGGCAACCCGTGATTCACTCTTGGATTACGAAAATGGGGATCTCTTCAATTTGTTCACTCCGGGGTACGACAGCAGCAAGTACGTGGAATTCGAAAACTACCCGGCCAGCTATTTTTACGATAACACTACGTTCACCTCGACCAGTTTTCCTGCTCCCTGATTAGGAGGATCATGCCTAAGCCGAAACGAGCGCTATTTGCGGTATTCGTGCTGTTCGCCAGCCTCAGCTCCGCCAGCACTCCAGCGATAGGGCAGGGCGGTGCAGAACAACCATCCGCGCCGGGCAACTACCTCGAGCGTCGTCTGAGCAGCGCACTGCGAGGCAAGGATGAGGCCGGACTCGACGAAATTCGACGAGAGTTGAGTAGCAGGGATTCGGCCCGTCAGCGGCGCCTTGCCGAGCTTCTGAAGTCCGAAGATGCCGAGGTCCAGGAGTTTGCGGCAGGACTTCTGGCGGAGGAAGGCACCGTCGCCAGTGTGAGTTCCCTCGTCGAAGCAATTAGAGGCGAGCAAAAGGTGACCGCCCGTGCGAACTTGATGACTATTTTGGGAAACGTTAGCACTAGCGCATCACTTCCGGCCCTGGTCGAGTGTGCCACCGATCTCTCCGATCTATCCCTGCACCGGTGCTGCAGGGACGCGCTGTCCGCAACCCGGGATCCCGCTGCCCTGGGCGAACTGCTCAACATCATTGAGGCCGCCGCTCCTTCCGCCCAAGTGGAGCCACTGCGCTATGCGGTTTGTCATGTGCGCGACGAGAACCTCATCCCCACGTTGGTTGCGCGAACCGAATCGACCGACAACGACATAGTGCGAATCTGTGCCCAGGGACTGGTGAACATAGGGACCAACGACGCGCTGAGAGCGCTGTTCAAATTGATTGGTGAACGTCCTGGACACGCCGTTGCCGAAGTCGCGGAGCGTGTCCTCATTCAGCACGCCTGGGAAACGAGAGAAGGTGCGCTGATTGGAATCTGTGCGGAAGTGCTGAGTTCCGACTCGAATTTCCGACAGGCTCGAACTGCCCTCGAGTGTTTGGTCCCGATGGCCTCCCAGGAAGCCACCGAAGTCCTGGAGGAACGATTCTCCCGAGATCCCGCGGGCGAACTGCGCCCGTATCTCGCCGGTGCTCTTAGTCGGCACCGTAAAATCCGAAGCGGTTCCCCCAAATAGCACGAGCGCACGAGTAAGGCCGTCGGACCGTTCGAACGCCGAGGGAACACCGGAAGGCCCAGAAGGACCTGAAAGACAGGAAGAAGTCGCCTGTTCTTCAGGTCCTCCAGCTCCTGCGCCCCAGAGCGATGCCCGGCAACGCGACTCCATGCGCGAACTGAGCCGCTGCGGAATTGCGTGATTATTGG
>RPQK01000940.1 GCA_003819755.1 Acidobacteriota bacterium
AACGTGGTTGACCTGCTAAAGCTGCAGGCCGGCGTGACGTTGGAAGGCTATGTCGCCGGCGCGCGCGCCGACCAATCCAACCTCACACTGGACGGCATCGACGTCAATGAGCAGCAGGAAGGAACCGCTTTTGAATCGGTGCTTCGGGTAACCCCGGACTCGGTTCAGGAGTTCCGTGTTACCACCACCAACCCGAATGCCAGCCAGGGTCGATCCTCTGGTGCGCAAGTCTCGCTTGTCACGAAGAGCGGGACCAATCAGTTTCACGGAAATCTTTACGAATATCATCGCAACACCAAGACAACGGCCAACGATTTCTTCAATAATCGGGTCGAGGGCGACCCGGATCTGGATGGGAAGCCTGGAATTGCTCGTCCTCGCCTGATACGCAACCTGTTTGGTGGTTCATTCGGCGGACCGATCAGCAAGGACAAGCTGTTCTTTTTCTACAACTACGAGGGACGGACCGACCGAAAGCAGACCTCGGTCATACGTGAAGTGCCCTTGGCTCACCTGGGTGAAGGTCAAGTCAAGTATTTTGACGCCGCCAACAAGTTGGTCACCTTGACCTCAGCCCAGATCGCCTCGCTCTTCCCGGACGTCGGCATCAATCCGGCGGCGATTGCGGCTCTGAAGCAAGTCATACAGAAGTACCCGGCAAACGACGACGGTGCCGGCGACCAGATCAACACGGGGGGATTTCGATTCAATGCCCCGCTGCCTTTGAACTGGAACACTCACATTGCGCGCATGGACTACAACCCGCGTGATAATCACCTCCTCGCTTTCCGGGCCAATTGGCAGTGGGACCATCAAGTATCAGCACTTCGAGAGCAGTTCTTCCCGGATACTCCATCTTCCGAAACGTGGACTCATCCCTTCGGCCTGATGGGGAGTCACACCTGGACGTTGAGCAACAACCTGCTGAACACCTTCCGGTACGGCTTGACGCGGCAAGCATTCTCGGTGCAAGGAGACTCAAGCGGTAACTCGGTCTCGTTCCGTGACGTCTTTGCTCCCCTTGCTTTCAACCGCACTCTGAGCCGAATGACGCCGGTGCAAAACCTGACGGACGATTTTTCGTGGAACAAGGGAACCCATACCTTTCAGTTCGGCGGGAACATCCGGCTGATTCGGAATACCCGAACCTCCTATGCGGGGTCTTATGACGCGGCGGTGATAAACCCCTACTACTACGACAACTCCGGCCAGGTCCTGCTCGATCCCTTCGAAGAAGACGTCGCCGGATCGAGTACCCGGTCCCTGCAAAAGGGGCTCGCTTCCATCATCGGCCGGTACTCGCAGTATCAGTTCAACTACAACTTTGGTGCAGATGGAAGCCTGCTGCCGGTCGGCGCTCCGAGTGATCGTTCTTTCGCAACTGAAGAATACGAGCTTTACGGCCAGGATACCTGGAGAATTCTCCCCAGCCTGACCCTGACCTACGGTCTACGCTGGGGGGTGAGCACTCCGGTCTATGAGACCCAAGGCTACCAGGTGAAGCCGACCGTCAGCCTCGACCCGCTCTTCGAAGCACGAAAAGCGGGCATGGCTAAGGGCGTCCCCTACAACGAGCTGCTCACGATCGACCGAGCCGGACCGAAGTACAACAAGCCCGGCTGGTACGAGCAGGAATGGAACAATTTCGCACCGC
>RPQK01000941.1 GCA_003819755.1 Acidobacteriota bacterium
GGGGGACGAATAGAACGGCAACCCCGATGGGCTGTAACGCCATAGGATGGATTGCTTCACGAGATCCACAGCCACAACCTGGTTGTCGAACGTTCCGTAGTACCCCCGCTTGTCCACGAGCGCCATGGACGCGCCGGTATAGCCGCCGGAAGGGAAATTGACGATCTCCTGTCCGTCCGCGAGCCGGATGCCGTGTACCGTCTCGTCACACCCGGAAAAGTACGCCAGACCATCAGCTATCGCCGGAGTTGAATGGACGTAGTTGCCGGTAGCGACCGACCACAGAAGTTTTCCATCGCGTCGTGAGAGGCAATACAGGCTGCCATCGTAGGAGCCAATCAAGATCCGGTCTCCCGAGACGGCCGGCGATGACTTTATCTCGCCTTCCGTCTTGAAGGTCCACAGGCCTTTTCCATTGGCGGCATCCACCGCGTGCAACACGCCACCGTAATCGCCCAGGTAGACAATTCCGCCGGAGACGGCAGGCGAAGATTCGCCGATGGAATCGGTCGCCTGGTACTTCCATTTAAGCTTGCCCGTCTGGAGGTCGATAGCCAGCAGATCCCCGGAACCGGCTCCGACATAGACCGTACCGCTACTGATCGCTGCAGAGGATTCAATGCGGGCGCCGGCAACGTAAGTCCATACGAGTCTCATTTTGGCGGGCAAGGCTGCAGTCGTTACTCCGGTCAGCTGCTGATTGCCTCGGAATTGTGGCCATTCGTCGGCCCCGTTCAAGGCCGGAGCCGCGAGGACGAGTATCCAAACAAGCCAGGTGGAAATCATGAAAGTCACTTCGTCGCCAGGGCGAACAGAGTATCGCGATTCGTTATGAAGAGCATGCCGTTGGCAGGGACGAACGTGGAATACACCGTACTGCCCATATTGGCCTGAAACACGAGCTTCTTCTGTTTGGCCGCATCAAGGACAATGACCTCCCCATCCGCGTTGCCGAGGTATACCTTACCGTCGATCACCATGGGGGAAGCCCAAATGCCTGCCATGCTGTCGTGAGTCCAATACGCTTTTCCGCTGTCAACGTCCAGGCAATGCAGGAACCCGTTCAAGTCGGCTGCAAACAGGAGGCCATTATGAATGGCGACACTGGAGATCGAGCGCTTGATGTCCGTGTAACGCCACATCAGGCCCGATTGGCTGATGTCGCCCTTCTTGGTCGCGTCGATGGCATAAAGATTTGCGGGGGCGATGCCGCTCTCAGGATCTTGTCCGTTGGCGACATACACCTTGTTCTCCCAAATGACGGGTGTGGCGAGAACGATCCCGGCCGTCCGCGGCCAGATAGCCCCCTTGGGATTGGTATTGAATTCCCACAGCTTGGCGCCCGTGAGCGCCTCATAGCCCCGCACCCAGCCGTCCCCTTCGCCAATGACGACCTGCGCGACGCCTGCGATGGTCCCTACAGCCGGAGAGGACCACTGGCCGTCGTAGATCCTCCCGATGATGCTGTTCGCCTTCCAAACCAGCTTGCCGGTGTTCTTTTCGAGAGCAATGACGGTCGGCGCATCGGGACTTGGAACCTTCTCCCCGCTCTCGTCGGTTCCGTTGGAAGTATTCACGTAGAGCAGGTCCCCATACGAGGCGGGCGAGGAACTGAC
>RPQK01000942.1 GCA_003819755.1 Acidobacteriota bacterium
CAGAAAGAGTGGATCTATCCTCCAGAGCCCTCCATGCGCCTGGTCATCGACACGATCCAGTACTGCGCGGAACAACTGCCTCAGTTCAACAGCATCTCGATCAGCGGCTATCACATCCGGGAAGCGGGATCCACGGCTCTGCAGGAGTTGGCTTTTACTCTCAGAGATGGGATCGAGTACGTCGAATGGTGCCGGGAGCGGGGTATGGCCGTTGATGCCTTCGCTCCCCGCTTGTCATTTTTCTTCAACTGCCACAACGATTTCTTGGAAGAAGTGGCCAAATTCAGAGCGGCCCGCCGCCTGTGGGCGCACACGATGCGCGATCGCTTCAGCGCCTCCGACCCGAAGTCCCTGATGTGCCGCTTTCACACGCAGACGGCCGGTTGCAGCCTGACGGCCCAACAGCCGTTCAACAACGTCATCCGGACGACCATTCAGGCCCTGGCGGCGGTCATGGGAGGGACCGATTCACTGCATACCAATTCGCTTGACGAGGCCCTGGCACTCCCTACGGAACAGGCCGCGCAAATCGCCCTTCGCACCCAGCAGATCATTGCCCATGAGAGCGGTGTGACAAACTCGGTCGATCCGTTGGCCGGGTCCTACCTGGTGGAGGCTTTCACCGACGAAATGGAGGCCGGCGCGCGCCGCTATTTTTCGGAAATAGATGCGATGGGCGGCATGATCTCTGCCATTCAAAGGGGTTTCCCACAAAAGGAGATTCAAGAGTCTGCGTATCGGTTTCAGAAAGCGGTCGAAGCCAGGGACCAGGTCGTTGTCGGGGTCAACCAGTCTGTCGCCGAGGACGAAGAGCCGATCCACATCCTGAAGATAGGACCGGAGGCCGAGCAGGCTCAGAGAGAAAGGCTAAGGCAGACTCTGTCGCGGCGTAATCGCGATGCGGTCAGCCAGTCCCTTGCCGCCCTGAGGAAAGCAGCCGCCACAGATCAGAACCTGATGCCTTTTTTGCTGTCGGCCGTCCGGGAGTACGCGACTTTGGGGGAGCTTTGTTCATCCTTAAGGGAGGTCTTCGGGAGTTATCAGGAGCCGGAGTTTTAAGGGGCTCGGAAAGGACCTCAAGAACCTCAAGGACCCCAAGGACGGTGAACACCTGGTTGCTTGTCCTTGAGCGTCCTTGAAGTCGTTCCAGGTCCTTGGGGTCTTTTGATTTTTATGAGAGCCATACGCATTCTCATTGCCAAACCAGGCCTTGACGGCCATGATCGCGGAGCGAAGGTGGTCGCGAGGGCGCTACGTGACGCGGGCTTCGAGGTCATTTATTCCGGTCTGCGCCAGACTCCCGAACAGATCGTCAACGCGGCCATTCAGGAGGACGTGGCGGCCATCGGACTTTCCATCCTCTCCGGGGCTCACCTGCATCTTTTTGACCGCGTCGTCAAACTGCTCAAGTCCCAGGGGGCGTCCGACATCGTCGTTTTTGGCGGAGGCATCATCCCCGAGCAGGACGTTGCTCAACTCAAGCAATTGGGAGTGGAAGAAGTCTTTCTGCCGGGAAGTGATACGCGCGAGATAGTGAAATTTCTGTCCGAAAGGTTTGTCAGTGTCTAACCGGCGGCACGTCGAATTGGAAAAGGCGTTCATCGACTGTTACGCC
>RPQK01000943.1 GCA_003819755.1 Acidobacteriota bacterium
AAAAAGCCGAGCTGCAAGGCGCCACCGTCCTTCTTCCGCAGGGCAAGAGCAGCGAGGTTCTGTTACGAGAACAGGCCTCTAGAATCTACAATTTTCTCCTGCTGTCGCGCCCAAACCAAGAAGCGAAGCTTTCTCATCTGGGCATCACGAGGATGCTCACCAGGATCCTCGAAGCAGCCGAGGCGCCGTTGCTGATTGCGTCGGCGGAATTCCGGCCAATCAGGCGAATCCTTGTTTGCACAGCAGCCGGTGAACCAGGGAAGAACGACGTCAAGCTCGGGGCATGGGTGGCGAGACGGACAGGCGCCAGCGTCACGCTGCTGCATGTCCTCGCGCCCCACACCAACGACGCCTCCGCACGCCGGCACATTTCGAATGCCGCGTCCACGCTCGAAAGTCTGGACATCACCGTCGAAACCAAACTGATTGGATCCTCTAATCGAGTGGAGGCGATCCTTCAGGAAACATCGAGAGGCGATTTCGATTTGCTCGTTATGGGTGGTCACGGCCCTCACTCGTCGTCGTTCTTTCGGCCCGAGGACGTCACCCTCCAAGTTCTCAGAGGAGTGAATCGACCAGTTCTCGTTGTCCCGGCTCAGGAGGAAGTGTAGCGGAAGAGTTGGACGTACACGGGGTACACCGGGAACTCAGGGAAGTGGTGTGTCCAAAAATCCTAGCGCCGCAGTGGGATTTGTGGGTCGCGTGAATTGCAGTTGTCTTGAAGGAGTAAACAAATGAAAACGCCTTTTGTGACTCTACTCAGTTGGATCATTCTATTGATCTCTGTCGCTGTGCCGGTAAGCGGCCAGGACAAAGTGGAGCAGCTTGAAGCCCAGATCCGGCAATTGCAGGACCAGCTGCGCGTTCTGGAGCAGGAGGTGAAGTCTCTCAGGAGCCACAGCGAGTCAGCTCCTCAACCGTCCTCCACTTCCGAGAAGAAACCGCCTCCGGCCGAGAAAAAACCCTCTGCGGTGAACTTCGGCGAGCGAGGTCTTTCGGTCGAGTCCGGCGGTGGCGACGTGCGAATGAACATTCGGGGGTATTTCCAAGCCGATAACCGGACTTACCTGGGAGACGGGAGGCTCGATGGAACGGATACCTTCCTCCTGCGTCGAATCCGCCCGGTGCTGGAGCTCACCGTATTCAAGGATTTCGAGTTTCGCTTGATGCCGGATTTCGCGGGTGACAGGGCGACGCTGTTCGACGCCTATTTCAATTGGCGGATCCTACCCGAAGTTCAGATCCTGGCAGGAAAAGTCAAATCGCCGACCGGGCTCGAACGTCTGCAGTCGGCCACAGCGCTGATGTTCCCTGAGCGAGGACTGCCCACGTCCATTGTTCCCAATCGTGATATCGGGGCGGAGTTGCACGGCAATTTGCTTGACGACCGGCTGGAATACGCCCTCGGTATCTTCAATGGAACCCAGGACAGCAGCAGCGTGGTCACGGACGTCGACGACGGGAAAGACACGGCCGCTCGCGTCTTCGCGCGGCCTTTTTCGTCGACGGCACTGAAAGGACTGGGGGTGGGCGTCGGGGGGACTTATGGAAATCACGAAGGGACGCCAAGCCGTTACAGGACAACCGGGCAGCAAACGTTTTTCCGAT
>RPQK01000944.1 GCA_003819755.1 Acidobacteriota bacterium
CGACCGGCTGTCAACGAAACGCCGTCCTGACGTCCAGGTTCTGACGGGTAAGGTACTTCTGGCTCAAGATCGGAACGAGGAGTCAACCCTGGCCTTCCGAGAAGCGGCAAGGATTGACCCTGGCAACGCCGACGCCTGCTACTACCTCTCGATTCTCCAGCCGACTACGCGTCCAACATTTGGCGAAGGCTTTCCGGACGACCCTCGAGCCGCATTCGTCCAAAAGTGGGCGAGCGACAGTAGAACCGGGACCAGAAACTGCGCCATCGTCATCGGCATAGACAAATACAACAACATTCCCGCACTCGGCCAGCAGGGCGATTTTGGCAGTAAGAACGACGCGACCCAGATCGCGAAAGCTCTCAGCAGGCTGGACTTCGAAGGTCAAAGCGTGGAACTGCTGCTCGACGCGACGGCCACCAAATCCGGGATCGCAACGGCGCTAAGGAGAGTGGCCGAGGGGACGGGGAGAATCGGTTCCTTTCTCCTTTACTACTCGGGACTGGGGTTTCCAGCGTGGTCGCCTGGACTTGTCGTTCACGACAGCGTGGCGGACGGAGACCGGGTGGAAAATGTTTTGACCGGACAAGAGCTTAACGACGCAATCATGCGTGTCCCGGCGATACACAAGGCTGTCGTAATTGACGGTGCCATAGACGAGCAGATGAAACCTCTCGCTTTCGCCGGAGGGTACCTCGTTTTCGGCGCAACAGCCCCACATGAAGAGTGCCACGTTACCGGAGACCACGGTGCCTTTACTTACGCGCTGCTGAAGGAACTGAAGAACGCGGCCCTCCCCATGGCGTCGTGTCGATCGATCAGGGAGAGAATTACGCAGCAGCTCAACTCGATGTTAGTGGGACAGAATCCCGTTGTCTGGGGCGACGCTGCCAAACCTTTGGTTGAAGCGCGAAGTCGACTCGACGTCGCATTTGAGCTTGTCGAGACCCGTTACTACGGCAATTACAGCGCGAGCTTGCTCAAGGACTTGCTCGACTGGGCCCAAACAGAAGGGCAAGACCATCCTGATATTTCTCTCGCCCTTGCTCGTGCATTCCTGAACAAACGAGACCACCAGCGAGCAATCAGATCACTCCGGACGATTTCGACTTCGGCCGGGAGTACGGTCGCCGAGGGGTTCCTACTGCGGGCGGTCGCGCATGTCATGGCAGGCGCCGAGGAGAAAGCGCGGGATGCTCTCAATCACCTTGCGAAAATCGAGACTGCGTGGTCCTCGCTTTTTCAGCTGGAAGTTGCCCGGCTGTTGCTGGCGCTTCGCGAGTACAACCTGGCGATGACGATGGCTCAGAAGTCGCTCGCGGATCAGTCCGGTGTTCCACCAGCCGCGAAAGCGATACTCGGTCTGGCTCAGGCGTTTGCCGGAGTTCAGGAGAGCGCGGCTACATTGAATGATTATAGTGATCAAACATCGACGGCCGTGGCGGAGCGGGACAGTCTGGACCGGATCGCCCGGTTTGTCGCGACGGGGGAGGGGACCCCCGAGAAGCGCGCACTGCTGGTCGGAATTTCGGCCTATTCTCCGCAAACGTTGCGGGCGCCTCGGATCGAAGCCGAGGGCCTGA
>RPQK01000945.1 GCA_003819755.1 Acidobacteriota bacterium
GTCGAAGCTCGCGGTGGCTTTCTGCGCGGCCTCGCCAACCGTTGTGAGCAGCCGGTTTCGGCTCTGCTCGAAGCTCGTCCCGGTTTGACCGACCACTCTTTCCGCCTGCTCGGAACGTCTCGTCCGCAATTCATCGACGATCGTCTGCCACAATCGAAGGTCGCTCGATACCATCCAGTCGATGACCTCGCTGACTCGCTTTTCCACAACCTGGGGCATGTCGGCAATCACTTCGCGTTCGAAAGCGGTCTTTGTTCTGGATTTATTGATCAGATCCATGAATCGGGCAAAACGCACATGCTCGTCGAAGAAATCGACTCCCCGGCTCTCGAAATCGTGGAGGACATTGTCGACATCGGCCAGCCGGAAACGAAACTCCCTGGCCATGTCTGACTGAATCTCGTCCAGGTGCCGGTCAACGCGTCCGATCGTCTCCCGGTCTTCTCTCAGAACCTCCAGGCGCTGACCGATCACGTCTTCGTACTTCGAGACCAGCCGAAATCCGATACCCACGGGGTTGAGGAGCTTCAGCCGGATTCTCTCCCGCTGATCCAGGGTCTGGAGGATGTACTTCTCAAGATCCGGGAATCGGTTGGTTGCCGCCAGCCGCACCGGATTTCCGTTCAGCTTGGCTTTCAAGGCTTCCTTGGCCGACACGGAGAAGGTTTCGGGGGTGAAACCGAGGAGCCTCTTGACGTTCTCCGCGACGTAGCTTTCCACGTGCTGGACGTCGCGGCTGTCCCCCAGGATGTCCACTTTATTGATCACAATGACGATCTTCTTCCCCCAGTTCTTGATCTTCTCCATGAACGCCCTTTCGGTTTCGGTGAAAGGACGATCGGCGGACGTCACGAACAGGACCAGATCCGAGCGGGGGATATAGTCGAGCGTGATCGCCTCGTGCTCCCGGGAGATGGCATTCGTACCCGGTGTGTCGACGAAGTTAATTTCTTCAAGGAGGTCGACGGGGGCAGTCAAGGTCGAAACAGCCGGTCCGGCGGTCGACAATTCGAGCTGGGTCCCGTGCTGAATAAGGTGAATCCTTGTGGTGGTCGGAGTGACGCCTTCCTCGAGCACCCGTTGACCGAGAAGTGCATTGATGAAGGCACTCTTTCCCGCGTTGAATTCGCCCACGATGACAATCAGGAACAGCTCGTCCAGCTGCTGGATTGACCGTTGCAGCACCTGGATATCGTCAGCGGAGCTATCGAACCGGGCAAGCGCCAGCTGCAATCGCATCAGCGCGTCGCGCTCTGCGGCCAGCGCTCGCTGCTGCTCCTTGGTGAGAACACGGGAAAGCATGGGTTATAGACCCAAGTTACCATGCTTTCAAGCGGTTGGCGACAGGGGGACAGCGGACCCGCCATCGGCGTGAATGGAATCAAATTCCCCATTCTGACAAAATCTCATTTAAGTACAGTCAGATCTCACCGAAAGCCGAAAAGGAGGAAACCAAGGTGGCAGTACGGCCAAAACCCGAGGGGTACCACTCCGTTACACCGTACCTGGTGGTCCCGAAGAACTGACAACTGAGAACTGAGAACTGAGAACTACGAACTCAGAACTCAGAACTACAA
>RPQK01000946.1 GCA_003819755.1 Acidobacteriota bacterium
ATGCGAAAAGCCGTCCGACGATCGCCTACGAGGAGTTCGGTTCGGTTTATCTGTATGACGTGAAGGACCGGAAATCCCGAAAGGTCGAGATCAGGGTGGCGGCCGACCTCCTCGCCGTGCGGCCGCGTTTTGAAAAGGTCTCCAGCCGGATCTACAGCTTCGGTATCTCCCCCACCGGCGCGCGGGCGGTATTCGAGGCGCGCGGCGAGATCATGACCGTACCGGCTGAAAAGGGCGATCCCCGCAACCTGACCAATACACCGGGTGTCAATGAGCGCCATCCGGCCTGGTCTCCGGACGGAAAGTGGATCTCGTATTTTAGCGATGAAAGCGGCGAATACGCCCTCCACATCAGGGACCAGAAGGGGGGCGGCGAGGTCAAGAAAATCGCACTCCCCGCGACCTTTTACAACTCGCAGGCCTGGGCACCGGACAGCAAGAAGATTGCCTTCACGAACAAGAAACTCGAACTGTGGTACGTCGAGGTCGAGAAGGGCGAACCGGTCAAGGTCGACAAGAACCCCTTCGGCCTGCGGTCGGACGTCATCGACCCGGCCTGGTCGCCGGACAGCAAGTGGATCGCCTACATTCGGCAGCTCGACAATCGACTCCGGGGCGTATTCCTTTATTCGCTGGAATCCGGGAAGTCCCACCAGGTGACGGACGGTATGAGCGATGCCCGGCACGTGGCCTTTGATCGGAGCGGCAAGTATCTCTATTTCACAGCCAGCACGAATCTCGGCCCGGCCTTCAGCTTCGCCGAGATGTCGACGTACCCATACCAGTCGTCGCGCAGCGTGTATGCGGTCGTCCTGCGAAACGACATCCCTTCCCCGCTCGCCCCGGAGAGCGACGAGGAAAAGTTGGACGAGGAGAAGAAAGCAGATAAGAAAGACGAAACGAAAGGTGATGAAAAAGCCTCAGAGACGGCTGACGCCAAGAAACCGGAGGACGGGAAACCGGCCAAGGACGAGAAGGCTGAGGGCAAGAAAGGACCCGAGCCCACCCGTATCGACCTGGAGGGGATAGACCAGCGGATCATCGCCCTTTCGATCCCGTCGCGCAACTACGTCGGGCTGACGGCCGGCAAGGCCAACCTGATCTTCATCCTGGAGTTTCCTCCGGGAGGTTCGGGGGGGCCAGGACCGTCCGGCTTCACGGTACACAAGTACGACCTCGAAAAGCGGAAGCTCGACAAAGTGATGGATGGCCTGAGCGCATTTGAGGTATCGGCGAACGGCGAAAAGGTCCTTTACAGGTCCGGTTCCCAGGGATCGCCGACCTGGGTGATTGCCGCGCTGGCATCGCTCGGCGGCGGCGCAGGAGCACCCGGCGCCCCTAGCGGCGGCGCGCGTCCGGGCGGAAATGGGCCGGGTGGAGACGGCCCCAAGACCCTGAGAGTCGACCAGATGGAAGTGTTCGTGGACCCCAAGGCCGAGTGGCGGCAGATGTACCACGAGGTCTGGCGCGGGGAGCGCGACTTCCTCTACGATCCGAACGCCCACGGCCTCGACCTCAAGATGGCCGAGAAGAA
>RPQK01000921.1 GCA_003819755.1 Acidobacteriota bacterium
GTGATCTCAGCGGCGGTTGAGTGACTCGCCGTTTTGTGGCGAGTTGTATCGAAACCCCGCGCCTCTGGAGCACAGTGGTTGTGTCAATCGCATTGTGGCCGGACTCTCCAAGAGCCGTCACGATTGACTGGTCGCAACTACTGTGCTCCAGAGGCGCGGGGTTTCGATACAACTCGCCACAAAACGGCGAGTCACTCAACCGCCGCTGAGATCACCGCCGCTCGGCTTCGCCCGTTTAGAACGTGAGGCGCAGTCCGAGTTGCACTTCGCGCATGCCTCGCGCGGAGTTGATTTCCCCGAACCTGTCGGAGTCGATCGAATTTTCCGGGCCGCTCAGGTTCACAATGTTGAAGGCGTTGGTTCCTTCAGCACGGAACTGCAGCTTCATGCCCTCGTGGATCGTGAAGCTGCGGAAGAGGCCGAGATTGACGGTCTTCAATCCTGGTCCATCCAGGATGTTCCGCCCGGCAGTGCCGTCCGTGCCGTCTTCCGGTACCTCGAACGCGGCGGTGTTGAACCAGGCCGCCAGGACCTGGTCGCGGGGCCGGTTGGGGTCCAGCTTTGGATCGCCGATCAGATTGGCGCGGTCGCCGTCGTCATTGTCCATGTTGATGTCGTCTCCCGCCGAAATCGTCAGAGGCTCGCCACTCAATAGCGAGGTGATGCCGGAAATCGTCCAACCGTTCAGGATGGTCCTCAGCACAGGGTTCGCGGATCGCAGGTAATCGATCTCCCAGATAGCCGAGAGGACGAAGCGGTGGGTCCGGTCAATGTCCATCCGGGCGCGGTCGTTCTTGGGATAAAGCGAGTTCTGCGGGACGCCGCGAGTGCCCTCCGTCATGTCGTACTGGTCGATCCCTTTGCCGAAGATGTAATGCCCGTTGAAGGAGAAGTTGCGCGACATGCGCTTGACCACACCCAGCTCCAGCCCGTGATAGTGTGAATTGGCACCCGACATAAGCATGTCGATATCCTGGAAGTCTTTATACGGACGCCGTGCGTCGATGTTGCTGGTGCTGGCGCCCGGCCCGAACACGGGGTAATTGGCATCGATGTTCATCGGCATCTGGCGCGACAATGAACCGACGTAAGCGGCAGTCAAGCTCAGGTCGGAGATCACCTGGCGCTGCAGGGAGAGGTTGAACTGGTAGGTGTAAGGCCAGACAAAGGCGGGCGACTGAGCCTTCATAGCGACCGGGAGCGGGAACCTGGGATTGTCGGGCGTGAAAAAGTAGGGAAACGGAGAGACGCCACCCGGCATATTGCCGTACGGATCGGTGAGCGACTTGATGTTTCTGAATTGCTGCCGGATGGTGAACGGCGGCCGGTCGGCGGTGCCGTTCGCCATGTTCCCTCCCATGCTGCCGTAGTAGACGCCGGCGCCGGCGCGGACCGCGGTCTTGCCGTCGCCGAACGGATCCCACACCACGCCTATCCTAGGCGCGAAGTTGTTCTTGTCTATCGGGATGATGGAGCGGTTGAGCTCGGCATCGAGCGGGAACAACATTCCGAGAGGCGCGGTCGGCACTATGGTCGACTGCACGCCCGGCCTGAAGGTATTTTTACGGTTCATCGGGTCCGTCAGAGGGAACTGGATCTCGTGCCGCAGGCCCAGGGTCAACAGGA
>RPQK01000947.1 GCA_003819755.1 Acidobacteriota bacterium
GATCGCGCCGCTCAAACGCCCTCCCCGCCACTACAGGAATACGCAGCGTTTCGAAGAAGCCGTCTCCCACCCTGTTCCGAAGTGCTATCTCCGCCGGGTCTATAGCGCCCGGTTCGACCCGAGACAGGCGTCCGGAAATACTCACATGCATGGCGTTTCCACTGCCCGACAGCAGACGGACTTCGGCCGTACTCACCCGGAGGACTCCGGGGAGCCGGGCCAGTTCTTCGCGCACCCTTTCGGCATACGGTCCCACCCGCTCCGCTGAATAACCCGCCTGCCACGGATTCACCGAAGCGTATGCCAGGTTCTCCCGATCAAACCCGATATCCATCCATTTCAGGTTCTCGAGCGAACGTCCTAGAAGCCCTGCTGCCACCAAAGCCGTGAGGCACAGCGCGACCTGGATCGAAACCAACACGCTCGGCAGCCGTACTCGGCTACCCTTCACTGATCTTGTCTGCGCTTTCAGAGCATCACCGAGGTCAGCGCGCGCAGCCCGCACGGCCGGGGCCAACCCGAAGAGGAGAGCAGTCAGAATCGAAAGCGCAGCGGTGTACCCTGTAACTCGCAGATCGAGCTGGAGGTCGAAAGCGCTGCTCGCATCCCGGCCCGACTGAAACAGCAGATGCAGGGAGTGCGCAAGCCCGTATCCCAGGGCCAGGCCGGCTGCGCCCCCCAGCAGTGCCAAAACGGCGCTCTCGATTAAATGCTGCCGGAACAGGCGCGCTCTCGCGGCTCCCAGCGCCAGTCGCACGGCCGACTCGCGCTGCCTGCTGACTGAGCGCGACAACAGGAGATTTGCGACGTTGACGCAGACGATTAACAGCAGCACTCCGACCAACAGCATGAGAATCCAGAGCGCGGTCGCATCCTCGGAGTTCAAGGCCTGGAAGCCACGCCGGCCCGGCGAGCTGACAAGCTCAGGGATCTTTTGGGGGTCGGTGTTCGTGCCTTCAAAACCGGCCAGGTTACGGAACAGGCCGGCGATCTGTGCCCTCGCAGCGGCTTCCGTGACTCCGGGTTTTAGCCGACCGACCTGACGAATCCACCAATCTGTCGTCTTCGCCGCGTGGAGCGCCGCCGCTCTGACCCGGCCGGAAGGCCACTCTCATAGCGATCGGCGCGTAGACATCGGTCCACTGGCCAGCCTGAAGACCAAAGAACCGAGGCGGAGCCACTCCAACGATGCGAGCCGGCACGTTGTTGATACGGACACTGCGATCCAGGGCTTCCGGACGACCGCCAAGATGGCTCTTCCAGAACCTGTGGCTCACAATCGCGACAGGCTGCTGGCCGACACGGTCTTCCTCGGGCTGGAAGGGGCGCCCGATTGCGGGCCAGGCGCCCAAGCCCTGAAAGAAGTTGTTGCTGACGTATTGCAGACTCACCTGCTCGGCGGGAGAAGCATCCACGGCAATCGCCACGGAATCGGGATCCGCGATTCCCATGAGCGGTTCGAAGACCGTTTGGGCTGCTGCCAGGTGTCGGTACAGATTCGCTCCCACTGAAGAGCCCTTAAACCGGCCTCCGGAAATCGTGCCGAAATCACCGTTTATGTTGCTCACCCCTTCCGGAAACTCGGAGTTTGTCCATTCACGATGCGCAACGAGTCCGGATCCTTTACCGGCAAGGGTCTCAGGATCGCGACATCCACAAGGTTGAAGATCGCCGTATTTGCGCCCACGCCCAGGGCCAGCGACAGCACGACCGCCAGGACCAAAGCAGGCGCCTTGCGCAGCTGACGAAATCCGTAGGCGGCATCCCGCACAACCGAGTCGAGCCATTCGACGATTCCCATCGCCCTTGTCTCTTCTTCAATTCGGGTCAAGCCGCCCAGCCGGATGCGAGCTTCCCGGGCGTCGCGCCCGGCCGCCATGTCCATCTGGAGATGGAATTCAAGTTCCTCTCGGATCTCGGCGTTATGAGATCCGGGGCGGAACGTTCTCCTAAGCCTGGACCATAGCCCCATGACGCACCTCCTGTCATGCCGTGCGAAGAACCTTCGCCACCGCGGCAGAAACGGCCTGCCACCTCTTCTCGTCAGCCTCGAGCTTGCGACGCCCCTTTTCAGTCAGCTCATAGAAGCGAGCGCGCCGTCCGGCCTCCGACAGCCGCCACTCTGCCTTGAGCAGCCCCGCTTCCGTCATCCGGTGCAGGGCCGGGTACAGCGAACCCGCCTCCACACGAAGAACCTCATCGGAGGTCTGTTGGATATACGTCGAAATTGCGAACCCATGGGTAGGACCGCGCCTCAGGACTTTCATCACGAGAAGCTCCAAGGCGCCTTGAAGGTTATCTGTTTTAGGCATGGTATAGATGTCTATTATAGATATCTATATCATGCCCTTCAAGCAGGAAGTCTTCGCTCGAGACTGAATTCTGACGAGCGCGAATCACACCACCAACAAGTCGTTCTTCACCCCCGGCCGGTCCTGGAAAGGCAACAAGCTGCTACTTCTGGCGGTCGTATACGGCTGTAAACGGTTCATCCGCTCCGACGGGCTTGCCGGTTTCTGTCATTGTTTTCCCATCCGCAGACACTTTGAAGGTCATTTGACATATCGGCTTGCCCACGGGGTACAAGGCGAGTGCGACGGCTCGCTTGTTCATTGCAGTCTGGGAGCCTCGAGGCTCATTATTAGGACCGGGCCAGGGCTCCGCGACGGCGCGGGGAAAGGAGTCGGGATGCGGAGCCTTACGCTCGGGAGACTTGCAACGTTATGGACCACTTGACCAGGAAGCTGAATCGTCGTTCCCTCCTCACTCATGGCGCCTGCATGCTTGCCGGCGGCCCGCTGTTTTCCACCTTCGCCTCCGCGCAGCCTCAGACAGCCGAACGGGCGGCCAGCGGATTTTTCGATGTGCAGAAGTTCGGTGCGACTGGAAAGCGAGAGGACAATGCCA
>RPQK01000948.1 GCA_003819755.1 Acidobacteriota bacterium
AGCGAGCGCCTCACGCACCGGGAGGGGCCCGCGCGAGAGGCGTTTCTGGAGCGTCCGTTCCGGATTCATGCCTTCCCTCCCTCGCTCAGCCGGTGTAACAGCCAGAGCTTGGCCAACCTCCAGTCGCGCTTGACGGTCTCGCGCGAAACCTGGAGGACCCCCGCCGTCTCATCTTCGCTCATCCCTCCGAAAAATCGCAGCTCCACTACCCTGGCTTTTCTCGGGTCGAATTCCGCCAGGGCGGTCAGAGCCTGGTCGATCGCGATCATGTCCACGCCCGCTTCAGGAGAGGGCAGAAGCGCCGGGTCAATCGACACCTTTTGCGCCTCTCCTCCGCGCTTCTGATAACGGCGCGAGCGTGCGAAGTCGACCAGGATGCGACGCATGAAAGTGGCGGCGACGGCAAAAAAGTGGGTCCGGTCCTGCCAGTCGATGCGCTTCAGATCCACCAGGCGCAGGTAGGCTTCGTTGACGAGGGCGGTGGTTTGCAGCGTGGCGCCGGCCCGCTCGTGGACCATGTAGCGATGGGCCCGCCGGTGCAGCTCGTCGTAGACCACGGGCATCAGCTTGTCCAGCGCGGCTTTATCGCCTCCAGAGCAAGCTCGCAGCAATAAAGAGACCTCGTGCGGGGAGGACCCCTCCATTGAGACCCCCTTTCGTGCAGGCCACTAACTCGAAATTTGGATTCAGTATACACCCCGTCCCGCGCCCCTTTTCTCGCCTTTTCGCTGCGCTTCCTGACTCCTTGAGCATGTTGGAAGAAGTTTGTTGTCCTGACGTTACCCAACCATAACCGGGTTCCCGCCTTAGGGGTCGAGGGCGGCAAGAGTGCCGCCTCGAAAGGAGCGACCCCATGGCAAACCAATCGATTCTCCGCACGGCAGGCGTGGTTTTCACACGCTTTGCGCTGTTCGTTTTCGTTCTTTCCGTTTTCGAAGGACAGATGATCTCGGCTCAATCCAGAGTGCCGTTCGAGAAAAGCAACGGGATGGCGGTCGTCCCGGTCTTGATTAACGGCCAGGGGCCGTTTCGCTTCGTTCTGGACACCGGCTCGAGCGCCTGCCTGATTGACGAATCACTGGCCCAGGAGCTGACGCTTGAGAGCAGCTCGAAAACCAGGATGATGTCCGCGGCGGGCATTTCCGAGGTTCCGGTCTATGGGCTCGGCAACCTGAAGCTTGGGGATGTCGAAGCGTTGAACGTTCACGCCGTGTCTGTCCCGCCCAACAGCGAGGTGTTGACCAGCCGAAAAGCGCGGGGCTTTTTGGGGCTTTCCTTCCTGTCCCGTTTCAATTTCCTGCTCAACTATAAGGACCAGTCGATCACCTTTGAGCCCGAAGTAACGGAGGCATCGGCCAGCGAGGCGGTCTACTCCGTGGATCGCTCCCAGGGAGTGTACGTCGTTCTTGTGCCGGTGGGGAAGGAGCTCGCCCGGTTCGTCCTCGATTCCGGCGCGGACGGCATCATGCTGTTCAACACGACGCATTTCCCCTATGTCCGGGCCATCTCCACCTCGGTGGTCCGTACGGCCTACGGCGAGCGCCATGTCATTCGGGCGGAGATTTCGGGGCTGAGGATCGGCAAGCGAACCCTGAACAAGGAAAAGGTCACGATTTTAACCGGTCAGGGACCTGAGGGTTGCGATGGTCTGCTTCCGGCCAAAATGTTTTCGTCTCTGTACTTTGACAACCGAGGTGACCGCTTGATGGTGAACCCCGAATCGCGGTGAACAACCGATAGGTCACCGTTTATTCTCCGATCTCTCCGCCGCAGTCAGTCTTGGGCTGCCAGCCTCTTCAGGCGCTCAATAATTCCTTGCTTCACGGAGGTGTGAACGGCTTGCGGAAAGTCCGCAGGCAACTCATCGCCGATTTTCCCAAGCGTGTATTTGGCCGTATCAGCGATCTCCGCCAAAGTCTCATTGAATGTCATAGAGCGGTGTCATGTGGTGAGTGCCACGCACGCCGAGGAAAATGCTGAAGTTCTTTGCGTGTCCGTCGGTTGCGCCTATCAGCCAGAAGAATATCTGAGCTCTGAGCAGCGTCCTCAAATCTTTGACCGGATCGTCACTGCCCTTCAGGAGATTGAAAAGCCTGACAATGTCGGGCCCACCGTCGCTCTGGTATTTCTGCGAGGGCGGCACTGAGAGGGCTTGGCAGCAATCCTCCTGCGGTAGGCGCAAAAGCTCGACCCTCTGGTCTGCCCCCAGTGAATGTCCCGGTCACCTGCGCGGGGCAGAAGGTCAACCCCGGCGACATCATTACGGCCGACGAGGACGGTGTTGTGGTCGTCCCGCGCGACAAAGCCGCGGAGATCTTGAAGAAGGCGCAAGAGCTGGATTTCCAGGAACGCTCAACCTACCCGTTCATCGAGCAGGTCAAGTCGCTGAAGCAAGCAGTCGCGAAGTTTGGACGGCTCTGATTCCAACGACACCAAGGACCTCAAGGACCGCAGGGACGTCAACAAGGGTCCCATGAGTCCTTGAGATCCTTGGTGTCCTTCTGAAAGGAGGGAACAATGCTCAGTCGAAGATCTTTTGTGCGGGGATTGGGGGCGGGGGTAACCGGGCTTTTGAGCCTTCGCGGGTTGGCCGCCGCCTTGCAGACATCTACCTCGCCTTACAGGAGACCGAAGCTGCGGATTACCGATGTGCAGACGGTATTCGTCCGAGCGTTACACGTCCGCATCACGACCGATCAGGGAATTTTCGGGGATGGCGAGGGGGTGGATGCCGTCAGTGGT
>RPQK01000949.1 GCA_003819755.1 Acidobacteriota bacterium
TCCAAATGCGAACCGGAACCAGGGTGCTGACTGCGTGGCATCATCGGTGTTGTAGTCCATGGCCTTGGACCAGGTCCAGGTCACGCCGAATTCCAGGTTTCGGGCGAAGCGACGGTTTGCAGTCACCTGCAACGAATGGTAATTGGACGAGCTTGCCGGTTCCCGGATGATAACGCTGTTATAGCCCCTGAACGGGCGCAGGAACGCGACAGGCAAAGCCTTTCCGTTAGTCTGATCGAGATTGGCCGGATCAAAGTTGCGCCAAGCGGAGTCGTATTCAGATCGCGCGCCCAGAGCAGGTGCCGGCCCAGCGAGCCCACATATGACACATCGACTACAGTTCCGAATCCGACGTCTTGTTGGAAGCCGAAACTGTAATTCATCACGGTCGGTATTTTCGCGTTCGGATCCAGTCCGGACGCATTGCTTGGGAACAACATCTCTGAAGAGCCCAGAAGGCTCGAAATCGTCCCGAAGTAGATCTGCGGGGTAAAAACGAGAGGCACCTGAGACGTGTACGTGGTCAGGACTTGGCCCTGTGACATTCGGTTGTAGAAAATCCCGAAGCCACCTCGGATCACGGTCTTCCCGCTGCCAAAGACGTCATACGCGAAACCGAGGCGCGGCGCCCACTGGATGCCCCTGTCCTCCATCAGGGAGTCGGTCATCCCGGGGTCGGTGGCTGACACCATTCCGTTCTCGGGGTCGCCGGCGCCGGGCGCAATCGCGCCGATCAGGTTAACGGGATAGATCTGGCCCGTTACCGGGTGGCGAGCGACCCGCTTGCCGCCTACCTTCGCCGGCTCGAGCAGCAGGACCTCCTTTGATCGATCAAATTCGCTCTCGAGGAAGCCGGCGACCCCATTGCCCTCCGCAAAAGCATGGGGCAGCCAGCAGAACCGGAGACCCAAGTCGAGGGTAAGTCGCGGCGTTGCCTTCCAGCCGTCCTGCACAAACCATTCAATATTGCTTTGGATGGTCAAGGGAGTAGGACGGGCAGTGGTCTCGGAATAGGTGTTGAAAACGCCCAGAAGCGCGTTCGAATACGCATACCCGGTGTCGAGCGGGTTGTTGACGTCGCGGCCGAAGTCGAATTCCCCAAAATTGGACCCCGAGAACTGATTCTCATTCCAAAGCCGGTCGATATAGATGCCGGTCTTGAACGTATGGTTGGACCAGACTTTGCTCAGGTTGTTCGCCAGAACGAAATTCCTGTGGGTGCCTGTCAACGGAAACCGCCCATCCAGGGCGATACGCCCAGCGTTCGGCACTCCAGTGAAGCGCGCTTCCGGAAGCAGATTGAGCGGATTCGTCTCGGGATGGGATTGTTGAAGGGTAATCCCGAGGACATCCCGGCGGAGGCCCTCGATAACGTCGTCGGCAATCAGGTGATCCCAGGGCCGAATCGCGTAGCTTACCGTGGTCTCGCTGACCAGCGTCGGGCTGAAGATACGCTGGTAGCGGGCGGTCGGGACATAGCCGTCGTTATTGGAGGTGAGCTCAAACCAATCGAAATTAAGGTTACCGCGGTTTTGCGACTTGGAGATCCCTTCTCAGATGGTGAGTCAAGCTGAATGAAATGATGTTCTTCGAGTTGGGGTGATAGTCCAGCTTCAATGTCTCGTTCCGGTACGGGCTCCTGACCTCATCCCGGAAAAGGTAGTTGTAGCTTCCGAGTGAGATGTCGCGGTCAGAGAAGTTCGGAAGAGGAAACACCTTCAGGAGGATTTGGCCGTTCTGATCGATCCGGTTGGCGGGTATGACGTTGTTTGGGAAAGGCTTACCCGTCAGGTGATCTCGAACGGAAATGAGCTTGCCGTTCACGTCCAGCGATTGAGAGAAATCGCCTTCGCGCTCCAGTTCCGTCGGCATGGTGCGTCGCTGCACGTCGGTCGCCGACGTGACTGGCCAGAATTCCTGGCACCAGAAGAAGAAGAGCTTGTCTTTCTCCCGATTAAACACGCCGGGCAAGTAGACAGGCCCCCCGATGTTATATGTCCAGGTGTTGAAACGATAGCGCGCCTTGGGTTCACCCAGGCGGTTGCTTATGAAGTCGTTGGCGTTGAATTGCTCGTGACGCTTGAAGTACGACAGCAGTCCATGGAAGTCCCTGGATCCGGACTTCTGGATGTAGTGAACATTTGCGCCGGAGAGCCGCCCGTACTCGGCCGAGTAGTTGCTGAGCAGGGCCGTCACTTCATCCACTGCGTCCATGGCGGGCACGGCAATGGCATTGAAGTTGTTCCCGACCGCGTTCACGCTGACCCCGTCTATAGAGACGTTGGTCGTATTGCGACGGCCGCCGTTAATTGATATGTCCCAGTTGTGCTGCAACCTGTCCGGGTCCTCCCGGTCCACAACCCCGGGGAGGAGCTGCAGCATCGACATGAGGTTTCGGCCGCGTGTAGTCAGATGCTCCAGCTGCCGGCTGGTCAAGACGCCAGTCCGTTGACCGGTTTCCGTCTCCACCCTGGCGCCCTCGGCATGCACCTCGACAGTCTGGTTAAGCTCTCCGACTTCCAGGACCAGGTCCCCGACCGAAAGGGTTTCAGCGGCCGTCAGGTTAATGGACCTTCTCTCAAGGCGCCTGAACCCCGGCATCTCTGCAATCAGGTGATATTCTCCCGAAGCGACACTCCCGAAGTGGAACCGGCCCTCTTCGTCGGTCAGTCCCTCCCGCTTCACTCCGGTTGCGGCGTTGACCAGAACTAGA
>RPQK01000950.1 GCA_003819755.1 Acidobacteriota bacterium
GACCAGGACCTCAACAGTTTGAAAGGCCAGGCCGAGTACCTGGAGGATGCGCTGGACGGCATCCGGAAGCGGATTGAAGAGCTGGAGGCGAAAAGTCCCACAGAGTGATGTCCTTGATTGCTTAGCGAAAAGGTTCGTGGTCTGTGGTTACCCTTCAGTGAGGAAGGGCTCTATGAAAATCGCAGTAACGACGACAGCGCCCGACTTACAGGCGCAGATCGACCCCAGGTTTGGTCGATGTCCCTATTTCCTGATTGTGGAGACCGATGACTTGAGCTTCCAGGCGGTGGAGAATCCCAATCTTGGACTGTCGAGCGGGGCCGGCATCCAGTCGGCCCAGCTTCTGACTGAGCACGGCGTAAAGCATGTGCTCACAGGCAATTGTGGACCAAACGCCCATAAGACCCTGTTGGCCGCCGGTATCGATGTTATTGTTGGGTGCCTCGGCATAGTTAAAGATCTAATCGAGCAGTACAAGGCAGGGAAGCTCGGTGCCACCCCCGGGACCAAACGTGCCGGGCCAATTCGGCTTGGCTGATAGGCCAGGCGGATCCCACAGCGGCGCTTCCGCCTGGATCCGTATTGATGGGTGGTGTCGGCCGCGGCAGGGGGCGGGGGAATGGGAGGCGGTATGGGACGAGGAATGGGCCGAGGAATGGGCCGAGGAATGGGCGGCGGAATGGGTCGCGGAATGGGTCGCGGGATGGGAGGCGGCCGAGGCGGAGTATTTCCTCTCGGGTCAGGCGCCGTTCCCACTGAACCTGCTGCCAGCCTGAATCGGCAGGATGAATTGACAGCGCTCAAACAGCAGGCGGAAGATCTGAGCAAGCGGATGCAGGAGGTCCAGACTCGGATCCGGCAACTGGAAGAAGCGTGACCCAAGAGGAAATCCTGGAAAACCACGAGCGTTTCAAGGCCAGAACGGCGCTCTTTCGCAAACACGGCTATGATTCGGACAGGGCGAACGCTTTCATTCTCAGCCAAACGCCGGCCTGGCCCGCCCGGGCGCTCGACATAGGCTCCGGCAAGGGACGCTTTCTGGTGGCTTTGCTCAAGCATAGCCACGCGGTTACGAGCGTTGATATCGACTATGCGGAGCAGGGGTTTGCCCGTCTGAACGTCGCGTATGAGGGTTTGTCCGACCGGGTGCGTTTTCTCCAGGCTGACGCCACTCGTCTCCCTTTCCGCGACGCGACCTTTCGCACCGTGGTTTCGGTGAACGCCCTCCATCATTTCCGAGATTGGAGGCCCCTCCTGTCCGAGGTGGTTCGAATCATGCACCCGCAAGGAACCGTGGTGTTGGCAGACTTCAACGAAAAAGGGTTCAACGTTCTCGACCGGCTTTACTCCAAAGAAGGGAAGGTCCATCCGCGGGTCATCTACCGGATTCGGGACATCGTTCAGACTCTGTCGAGCCAGGGATGGAGGATTCGGATGGCAGAAGTAGAGTGCCAGTGGGTCCTGACCGGTTCACGCTTTCCATAGCGAAAGTGCTGCTTCACCTGCCCTGTTCCTGTATTTTTTACGCGGAAGGCGTAAGGCAAGATAGCCCAGGGTTGGCCCGTTTTTTGGGCCTACCCTGGGTCACGGATTGTGTAAAATCTGTTCCCTGAAGGGGAACCGCAAATGCCGCAGTCTCTATCAAATATCCTCGTACACATCATCTTCTCGACCAAGGAGCGCTATCCATACCTTAAGGATCCGGCTCTGCGTGCTCAACTCCATAGCTACATGGCAGGCATACTCATTGACGAGAATTGCCCGGGGATCCTGGTAGGCGGTGCTCCGGACCACACTCACCTCTCTGCCAACTGGGCCGGACGTGCTGTGTAGCCGATCTTGTCAAAAACACAAAGAGATCCTCGTCCATCTGGGTCAAAGACACGGATCCATCGCTTGACAAATTCGCTTGGCAAAAGGGCTATGGTGCTTTCTCCATCGGGCAGTCGCAGGTGGAGCAGGTCAAAAACTACATCCGGCGCCAGGATCGACATCATCGACGCGTTTCGTTTCAGGACGAGTTCCGGGAGTTTCTTCGCCGCTATGAGGTAGATTTCGATGAACGATACGTGTGGGACTAGCGTCTATCAGGCTTCCTTTGCTTTTCCCCTTCAGGGAAAGG
>RPQK01000951.1 GCA_003819755.1 Acidobacteriota bacterium
GCGACGCCAAAGGCACAGACATTCGTGATAACCCTCATCCGGCGTGACGGGAGCGTTGAGGCCTTCACGATGTTGACACTGCCACCGGGTGGTCACACGTCGATGATGATGACCGATCCGCGCCTTTTCCCCAATTTGACAACTTTTGCCGGAACGGGAACGATCTCGGCTGCGCGGCAATTCGGTTTCGTAGCACTGAGACTCGAGGGCGGGGCTCTCGGCACCGTCGCTGTTGACGAAGGCTCGGTCCTCCCTCCCGCGCAGATCGACGTAGCACCATCCCAGGAAACCGAACCGAACGATTCCCGCAGCCAGGCTCAGCCCCTCACTCTGCCGGCGCTAGTCAACGGGGCAATCAGCGCCAATACCGGTCAGGACTTCTTCAGCTTCACGGGTAAACAGGGAGACGTCATTACAGCAATGGCGGAAACGGAGGGGATGAACTCCGATCTGGATACGATATTAACGCTGCAGGACAGCTCAGGTGCGACTGTCAGCTCAAATGATCAGAATTTCCTGTTCTACCAAAACGATTCCTTCCTGGAACTGGTTCTGCCGGCTGACGGCACGTACTATCTGCGCGTTACGAGTTGGACGGAGGAGGGTGGGGCGAGCTTTGTCTACCGACTGCACGTATGCAACCATTCCGCTGCGCCGCCGACGCAGGAGCCGGTAGTTGAGTCTATTTCACCCAGCCAAGGCAGCCCCGGATCATCCTTCGCCCTGACGATCAACGGTTCCAACCTGGCGGGCGCTAGTGGAGTCAGCTTTTCGCCATCAAGCGGAATTACGGTCTCGAACATTCAGTCATCCGCGACGCAGGTCACGGCATCGATCAGCATCGCATCCGGCGCAACCACCGGCACGCGGCAGGTCTCGGTGACGACTCCCGCGGGCACATCGAACTCGGTCGCATTCACAATAGCTGTGGGCGGCCAGGCTCCAGCCATTTCCTCGATTTCGCCCACGCAGGGAAGCCAGGGATCATCGTTTACTTTAACGATGACCGGTTCGGACCTCGCGGGCGCCAGTGAGGTCAGCTTTTCGCCGTCAAGTGGCATCACGGTCTCGAACATTCAGTCGTCTGCGAGCCAAGTCACAGCATCGGTCAGCATCTCATCAAGTGCGACGACCGGTAGCCGTCAGGTGTCGGTGACAACCCCCGGCGGGACATCAAATGCCCTTGCGTTCACGGTAACCCAGAGCCAGAGCCAGACCCCACCGCCAACCATTTCGTGGATTTCGCCCACGGAAGGCAGCCGGGGAACATCGTTCACTCTAACGATCAACGGTTCCGACCTCACAGGCGCCAGCGCAGTCAGCTTCTCGCCGTCCTCTGGGATCACGGTGTCCAACGTCCAGACGACCAGCTCCACCCGGGTCACGGCGTCTGTGACTATCTCTTCGAGCGCAGCGACCGGTACCCGTCAGGTGTCGGTGACAACCCCCGGCGGCACATCGAATACCGTGGCATTCACAGTCAGCGCGAGCTCGGGCCAGGCACCAACCATTTCATCGATATCGCCCACCTTGGGCACTCCGGGGTCATCCTTCAACATGACGATCTACGGCACCAACCTGACAGGTGCGACTGCAGTCAACTTCACACCGTCAACCGGGATAACCGTATCGAACGTCCAATCGACCTCGGCAACCAAGGTCACGGCGTCGGTCAGCATCTCATCAGGAGCAACGACCGGTGCCCCGCACGGTATCGGTGACGACTTCGGCAGGTACGTCGAGCACCAAGACGTTCACCGTAACCGTGGCCGGGTCTTACGACGGCACCTGGACGGGAACCACGGGTCAGGGTAAGTCGTTCTCGTTCAAGATCGCCGGAAATACCTTAACAGAATTGAGTTACGCGGGATCGATAAGTGGTGGCGGCTGCAGTGTTGATTTTTCCGGCACTACGACCACCACCCTTCCACTCGGGGGGACGGTAATCGATTTCAGCCTCACGAACTCTGCCCCCTACGGTGTCTCCCTAGACGTGAGCGGGTCATTCACGTCCACCAGCCAAGCCAGCGGTACGGTCAAGATGACGCTTAATCCGCCGCCTCCAGGGCAGGGGGGTTGTTCCGGGTGGGTCACGACGAGCTGGAGCGCGACCAAGCAGTAAC
>RPQK01000952.1 GCA_003819755.1 Acidobacteriota bacterium
CACCTTCAGCACCATCCGGGGGCCGCCACTCGCTGCGGTTCGGATTCGAGGGATCTCTCGACAAGACCTACCAGCTGACCAATTTGAACAACTACGGGACTTTCGATTTCCGCCCGGACAACACAAAGAACGAGCTCGGCGATTTTCTGCTTGGCCTCCCCCGAACCATGAACCAGGACGCGCCGGTGTACAAGACAGACAGCGGCTGGTTCACGGGCTTCTTCATTCAGGATGAGTTCCGGGTTCACCCTCGCCTTTTGCTGACACTGGGCCTGCGCCACGAGATCCAGTTCCCTCTGACGGACCCGATGAACCGTAAAAATACCTTCAGGCCGGGCGTCCAGTCGACCATAGTGCCGACCGCGCCTCTCGGAATGTTGTTCCCGCTCGATGCCGAGCTCAACCGCTCCATCATCCCGATAGACAAGAACAACTTCGCGCCTAGGATAGGCGTGGTGTGGGATCCGTTCGGCGACGGCAAGACCGCGGTCCGCGCCGGCGCCGGCGTCTACTACGGCAGCATGGGAGGGAACATGGCGAACGGCACCGCCGACCGGCCGCCGTTCACCATCCGGCAGCAATTCAGAAACATCAAGTCGCTCACCGATCCGTACGGCAATATGCCGGGTGGCGTCTCTCCGTTTCCCTACTTTTTCACGCCCGACAATCCCAGGTTCCCGCTCCCGGTCGCTATGAAGGCTCAGTCGCCCGCCTTTGTCTGGCCTTACACCTACCAGTTCAACCTCTCCCTGCAGCGCCAGGTGATCTCCGACCTGAGCTTGACTGCCGCTTACGTCGGTTCATTGTCGCGCCAGATGCCGATGAACATCGATGCCAATTACCCCGTGTTCGGGCCGGGCGCCAGCACCAGCAACATCGACGCACGGCGTCCGTATAAAGACTTCCAGGATATCGACATGCTTATGTCGGGTGCCAATTCACACTATCACGGGCTGGAGCTGGGTGTGGTCAAGCGCATGTCGCGCAACTTCTCCTTCAACGGGCATTACATCTTCGGCAAAGGGATCGACCAGTACGACATGACGGAGGGCACTCGCGGCGTCCCGCAGAACTCGCTTTATCCCAAGAACGACCGCGCCCGGATGGACATTGACCGGACCCACCGCTTCGTCCTCTCGGCTATCTGGGAGATCGATTACCTGCAATCCGCGAACCCTGTGCTGAGGACCATCCTGAACGGTTGGACGATTTCCGGCATCACCTCGCTATTGAGCGGCGAGCCTCTGACGATTTCGGCGGGAGACGACATCAACATGGACAATGACGACGGCGACCGCGCCAATCTGATCGGCGATCCAAAGCTGGACCCCAACCGGCCCCGCGACCAGGTCCTGGCGGCCTGGTTCAACACCGCCGCGTTCGAGGTACCGGAAGACGGCACGGACGGCACTGCCGGGCGGAACATCCTGGATGGACCAGGATTGAAGACCGTCAATCTCGGCCTCTTCCGCAGCTTCACGATCCACGAGGGCATGAAGCTGCAGTTCCGTGCTGAAGCAACCAACGCCTTCAACATTGTGAACCTGAGCGGCCCGGAAAATTCGATCGACTCCGACAGGTTCGGGGAAATCAACTCGGCGCGAGGCATGCGCGAAGTGCAACTCGGGTTGCGCCTCACGTTCTAAACGGGCGAAGGTCGACCGGAGTGCTTTAATCAGAGCCGTGAGCGCAGCGTTTTTCAGCGGAGCGACCCGGCCATTGCCTCTACCGCAAATCGAAAGTACATC
>RPQK01000953.1 GCA_003819755.1 Acidobacteriota bacterium
ATGATCTTCTTCCCTCGGAAGTAGCCGTGCTGAATGTTCCCGTGACTGACCTCGTACAGGACCGTCTGTCCGTACATGACGCCTGAAAGCTCTTGCCCTTCGACCTTCTCCCGCCCATACGTCAGGATGCGGGGCAACGGCGTCCCCTTGGCGATGAATATCGCCTTGAAACCGTCCTTTTTCAGTTTCTCCAGCGTGAGCTTTCCTTCACCGACCTTGGCATTCAACTTCACATCCGCTTCCGCGATCCGGACCAGGTTGGCGACCACGCTGGTCAGGACATCTTCCGGCAGCCGGTAGTGGGGAATCAGCCAGAGGGCGCCGCCGAGCCGGTCGGACGCCTCGAAGATCGTCACCCGGTAACCCCGGCGGCTAAGGTCGTAGGCGCACATCAGGCCGGCCGGCCCGCCGCCCACGACGGCGACATTCTCTTTCGTCTTTTCGACGTTCAGCTCCTCTTTATCGCGGATCTGGTTGATGTAGTGATCGCTGATAAAGCGTTTGAGCAGGCGCCTTCTTATCGCCCCGCCCTTCTCCTGGTAGTTGCATTCCAGCTCGCACAGACCACAGACGTAACCGCAGACCGGGAAGAGGGGGTTGCGCGTGTACAGGTAATCGCCGATTTGAACGATACCTTTGAGGGCTTCCTCAGGATCGAGCGGGAGCATGGAAATGAGGACGTTGGTTCGTTGGATGTCCTCGTTGATGGGGCATTTCATCTGGCAGGGCGGAAGGTATTGCTTGAGCGCTTCTTCGGCGGCCGCCCACCCTGAGTTTACAGCCTTCCACATAGACGGTTGTCCTCCGACCAGAGCACGTTAACAGGACTTGTAATTGTTTGCAACTTAATGATTTATCAAATATGGGGTCAGATCTTTAACAAGAGATTAAACCGCGCTGAAATTCGATGTTGAAAAAGACATCCTTGGTTTTGGGCCCTTACTTCCGGGCCGCTCGTTAATCGGAGATTCTTTGAATGTTATGTCCCTGACTTAAGGGTGGAACCACAGACGACAATGAGGTCTTTTTCAACACCAGGGGTCGCGACGGTGAGTTTCTAAACCCTGAACTTCCATTCGGAGGTGCGGTCGGCAGAAGGTGGCCATGCCTGCCACTTTGGGCTCGGCTACTTTCTCACGCCGGAGGCGTGAGAGGAGAGTAGCCGGGGGTGGAGCCGTTTTTCAGGCGACACCCCCGGGAAACAGGCAATAAAATCCCCCACTCCGGCAGGAGTGGGAGGAGGGACTCCTCGCACCCCTGCCGGGGTGCGTTCTTGCTTCTGCGTCGTTTTCCGGGGGTGTCGCCTGGAAAAACGGCTCCACCCCCGGCTACTCTCCCCTCACGCCTCCGGCGTGAGGAAGGAGCCAGGCCCTAAAGTGCAGGCCCTGGCCCACTCGTTGCCCTGCACTCCAAAGCGCTTTGCCCCTCGAGGAAAATGATCGCTCACCACTCACTCGGAGTCCGACTCGATCCGACTCCGGGAGTGTCTGCATCTGTTGAAGGACGAATCGCTTGCAGAACAGAACAAATCAACCCTGC
>RPQK01000001.1 GCA_003819755.1 Acidobacteriota bacterium
TCGACGCCGAGCCCGGCGGCGCCTTCGTAAATCTCTTCACGGTTCACCGAACGGGCAAAAGCCTTGTCTTTCAGCTTCTTCTTGACCGAGGAAACGGGCAGTTCCGCCACTTTCTTCCCGGGTCGGACGAGAGTCGCCGCCGTCACGAATCCGCACAGCTCGTCCACGGCAAACAGGGTCTTCTCGACTAGTCGTTCACGGGGGAGGTTCAGGTGCGACCCGTGGGATTTCACCGCGTAGATGATGTCCGGCGGATAACCTCGCTCTTCGAGAATCTGGCCGCCGACCCGCGGATGATCGGCGGGATCCGGGTAACGCTCGTAGTCAAAGTCGTGAATCAACCCGATAACACCCCATCTTTCGACATCCTCCCCGAACTTCTCGGCATAGGCGCGCATGGCGGCCTCGACTGACAGCGCATGCTTGATCAGGCTGTCATTCTGAGTGAATTCGGTGAGAAGATCCCAAGCACCTTGACGAGTGATTTCCATAGACGTCCGAAGGAACTTATCCACGCACCAACACGAACGAACACGAACAAGAGATCTTTGTTCGTGTTCGTTCGTGTTGGTTCGCGGATAGGTTCCTTCCTCCCTTCAATCTCCGAGTACTCCAATGTACGGCAAATTACGGAACTGCTGATCAAAGTCCAAGCCATATCCAACCACGAATCTATCAGGCACCTCGAAGCCCAGATAGTCAATCGCGACCTCCAATTTGCGCCGGGATGGTTTGGAGAGCAGCGCACAGACCCTTAAGGAGGCTGGATTCCGACTCCTCAAATTACCTACCAGGTAGTTCAAAGTGAGCCCGGTGTCGACAATATCCTCGACCAGGATCACATGCGAGCCGTCGATGCTGCTTTCGAGGTCCTTGAGCAGCTGCACCTGACCCGAGGTTTCAGTGGCGCTGCCGTAGCTGGACATGGCGATGAAATCGACCTCGAGCTTAAGATCGACATGGCGGATCAGATCGGAGAGAAAAACGGCGGCGCCCCGCAGAACACCTACCAGCAGCGGCGTCTGACCCTGGTAGTCTCTCGTGATTCTTTTCCCCAGCGCACGGACCCGCCTCTTGATCCTCGCTGCTTCGATAAGAACCCTTGGCCCTTCAGTCTTGGCTTTAGTCATGGGACAATTAATTGTAATTTAGACTCTGCTTTGTTGCTTCCCTGATGAACGGGCGAGCACGGCGCTTGTTCACAGTTCGGGCGGTTGTTTCATTGTTTGTCAAGTCCGAAAAACCAGGCCCGTGCCGTGCCCGGTCCACGCAAAACCTTTTCGCAACAGGATATGGCCTTTAGGGGGGCCTTGCAAGATGTTACAATACCAGCTTCAAGGAGGGCCGCAGAGTGAGCGTTGAATATGTCGAGAAGGTCTACAACCGCTATTCCAGTTTCTACGACGTGGTCTTCGGAAAAGTTTTTCATGCCGGGCGCGAGCTCGCCCCGGAGCTCCTGGATCTCTTTCCCGGAGCACAACTGCTAGAAGTCGGTGTGGGAACCGGCCTATCCTTTCCCTTGTTACCTCGCAACATTCAGATTACAGCGATCGACCTTTCCCAGAAGATGCTTGACCTAGCCAAGAAGAGGGCCCACTCTCTGGCTCTGCGCAACATCGAGCTGATAAAGATGGATGCGACTAACCTGAATTTTCCCGATCAAGCCTTTGACAGGGTGCTCGCCGCTTACTTCGTCTCCACGGTGCCAGATCCAGTGAAGGTGGTGCTGGAGATGAAGCGCGTCTGCAAACCGGGGGGCCTGCTCGTCTTCATGAATCACTTTCAAAGCGAGAACCGGGTGACTGCTCCGTTCGAAAAGGCTGTCTCTCCTCTGTTCTACCGCCTGGGCTTTCGCACGGATCTTAATCTTCGGAGGTTAATGGATCAGTGTGGGCTGGAAATTGAAACCCGCGAGAAGGTGGGTTTCCTGGGGAACTGGACGGCAGTTCGCTGCATCGTGCCGTAAAAACAACAGCGGGCTTTATCCACGAACTAACACGAACCATCACGAACAAAAGCTGGTTTTGTTCGTGATGGTTCGTGTTAGTTCGTGGATAAAGCCCGCTGTTGTTAGGGCAGCTCTAGGCAGCGGGAATCTGCCTGGCTCTTTTTCTGCTTCGTTTTCTGGCTAGGGCCTGTTTGAGGCGTTTCCTCTCGCCCGGCTTCAAATAGAAGGAATGCTTTTTGACATCCTTGATGATGTCTTCCTGCTGGACCTTTCGCTTGAAACGGCGAAGAGCGCTCTCCAACGACTCGCCCTCTTGTACGACTACCTCAGCCAATACTAACACCCCCTCTACTCGTCAAAATAGTCGCTTTTATGCAAAAGCTAATATTACTAGCGACATTCTCAGCCTGTCAAGGATTCAAGCAGCTCATCCAATTCCTGCTCGGTCTTTGAGGGCAACCCCTGGCTGACCTCAGGGGACGCGTAGAGGATGCGGAGGACTGTAATCATCGCGGCCCGGACTTCGGGATTGGGGTTTGACGAGCCAGCTGCCTGGATGCTGAGCGAGGGTCGGCCGGCCTGCTTCCCCGGCATCACCCCTCCCCTTACAGCTTGCCACAATCGCAGCTTGGCCACGGCCCCGGCGAATTCTGTGTTGGTCATGAAGTCATCCAGGCGACGATGGGCCTGAAGCTGGGTCATTACGCTGTGGAAGGCCGGGTGACTTTCACGGTAACCCTCGAATATCTCTCTCAGATCATTCTTGGCGGCTTGCAGGCGAGCCGAGCTGCCTTCGACTTTTTTCGCTGGCTTCTTCGTGAGCCGGCGGACAACCAACACGATCAACACGATAAGGACGATCGCGGCCGCCGCCACGATAAGCTGGTTGACTGGCGACTTACCTGCCCAATTGAGCATCTCGTCGAAGTTCATGGTTCACTCCATAGCTTTTGCCCGTCGTATCTTTTCTTGTCGGTAAGACGCTTAAGCAGGCCGAGTTTCAAATGCTCCGGATAGTCTCCCGGCCCAAGGCTCCTGGCAACTGAGATGGCCTTGGGCAAATCATCCATGAATTCGTAACTCTCAATCAAGCCCAATTTCGCCCGGAGCCGGCAGTCCGCACATTTAGTCCGCTCGAGAACCGAAAGCAAGAACGGCAAAGAACTTTCGTAATCCTTGTCAATTTGGAGGATACTTCCAACCCGAATGCTGGATTGATCAGCTAAATGATCCTCGATCCCGTCATCCAGGATGTTCTGAAATTGGCGGCGGGCATCGTTGAACCTGTCCATCTTAAGAAGCGCGGTTCCCAGCTTGAAGATTATGGGGCGGCGGGATCGCAGCGAGGAATCAGCCCAGAGCGCTTCGTTCCAGTGGCGGATCGCGCTGGCCGGGTCCTTCAGGATGACCTCATTGATTTCGGCCAACTTGAGGTGGCTCTCCTTGGCCAAAGGCGTGCCGGGATAACCGGTCGCAAGTCGCTGGAAGCAAGACAAGGCGCGGTTAACGTCGAAGTTGTTGAAGTAGTAGATTGTTCCGATTTCCCAGAGGGCATCATCCGCGTAACGGCTGGCGGGGTAGTTGCGGGAGACGCCCTCATATAAGGTAATCGCATCCTCGTAGGCTCCGATTCGCCACTGGGCCTGTGCCCGGGCCATCAGGACCCGCACCTCATTCTCCGTCTGAAAGTACAGCCAGACACCAGTACCGAAAATCAAGAATGGTAGAAAAAGGACAAACCTATAGTTGTCCTTCATCAACCTGGTCCTCTTCCTCTTCGGGTATAAGGGTGACGTCCGCCACTCGGTCCTCGTTGCCCAAGTCTATCAGCGTGACCCCTTGGGCGCTGCGCGACTGCGTTTGACGGATCAACTGAGCCTCGATCCGAATGATCTTCCCTTGCTCAGTGATAATAATGATCTCAGAATTCTCGTCCACGTGGCAGGCGTGGACCACGCGGCCATTGCGCTCGTTGGTCCGGATGTTGATCACCCCCTGACCGCCGCGTCCCTGCCTGTGATATTCCGAAACCGGCGTCCGCTTACCGAAACCGTGCTCGGTCACCGCCAGAACATCGCCCTCGTCGTCTCGGGCAATGGCCATACTTACCACTTCGTCCCCTTGGCGCACGGTGATACCGCGTACACCACGAGCCGTCCGGCCCATGTCTCGGACTTCTTCTTCCGAGAAGCGAATAGCCTTGCCCAGTCGCGAGAAGAGGAGGATATCGTCGGTCCCAGCGGTCCGGCCGACGGCAATAAGCTCGTCATCGTCGGGCACGGAGCAGGCAATGATCCCGGCCGCCCGCGGATTCCCAAAGGCGTGAAGTTCAGTTTTCTTGATGTAACCCCTGCGCGAAGTCATGACGACAAAGCCCGGCTCCGAGAAATCCGTAACGGCAATCATGTCGGCGATTCTCTCGCCCCGCTCCAGGTTGATCAGGTTGACAATAGCCTTGCCCTTACCCGCCGCTCCCACGTCAGGGATCTCATAGACCTTGAGCCAGTAAACACGCCCGCGGTCCGTAAAAATCAGGATGTAGCTGTGCGTCGAAGCCACAAAAAGGTAATCGATCACGTCCTCGTCAACCCGCGTGGACATGCCGATCCGGCCTTTTCCCCCGCGGCGCTGGCTCTTGTAAATGTGAAGTGCAGTTCGCTTGATAAAGCCGCTGTGAGTGGCGGTGATGACGACCGGCTCATCCGCGATCAAATCCTCCATGGTGATGTCGACTTCTGCGTCCACGATCACCGTCCGGCGGCGGTTTTGATACCTGGTTTGTACGTCGAGCAGTTCCTCCCTGATCACCCTTTTGAGAGCCGACTCGCTTGCCAGGATCTCCTGCAGCTCGGCAATCTTGCGGATGATCTCCTCGTACTCCTCGATGATCTTGTCGCGCTCCAGGCCGGTTAACCGCTGCAACCGCATTTCAAGGATGGCTTGCGCCTGTTCCTGACTGAACTCGAAGGTTTCCATCAGGCCGGTCCGCGCTTCGGCTGGAGCCCGTGACCCCCGTATCAGAGTGATAATGGCGTCGAGATGGTCCAGCGCCATCTTCAGCCCCTCCAGGATGTGGGCTCTCTGCTGCGCCTTCGCCAGCTCGAAACGAGTTCTGCGGGTGACCACTTCCCGACGGTGTTCCAGGAAGTAGGTCAGGATTTCGCGGAGAGTCAAAACTCGGGGCTGGCCATCAACCAGTGCCAGGAGGATCACCCCGAAGGACGACTGCATGACCGTCAGTTTGAAGAGCTGGTTGAGCACCACCTGGGGCTGTTCGCCTCTCTTCAACTCAATGACGATCCGCATTCCCTCACGATCGGATTCATCTCTCAGGTCGCTGATACCCTCGATTTTTTTCTGTTGAACCAGCTGCGCCATCTTCTCGATCAGCCGGGCCTTATTGACCTGATAGGGAATCTCAGTGACGATGATCGCTTCGCGGTCACGGCTGATTCTCTCTGTCGAGGCAACGGCTCGCATCTGAATGATTCCGCGACCGGTCTCATACGCCTGCCGGATTCCTTGACGCCCGTAAATCAAAGCGCCCGTAGGAAAATCCGGACCCGGAATCAACGCCATCAGTTCGGGTAGAGCAGCGTCCGGACGGTCAAGCAGAAGCAGGAGGGCTTCAACGACTTCTCCAAGATTGTGAGGCGGGATGTTCGTCGCCATTCCAACCGCGATGCCCGATCCGCCGTTGACAATCAGATTAGGAAATCGCCCGGGAAGGACTACCGGCTCTGTGAGCGACTCATCATAGTTCGGCTGGAAGTCAACCGTATCCTTGTCGATGTCCGCTAGTAACTCCTCAGCCACCGGTGACATCCGTACTTCGGTGTACCGCATGGCCGCCGGGGAATCACCATCGATCGAGCCAAAGTTCCCCTGACCATCGACCAGGACCTCTCTCATCGAGAAGTCCTGAGCCATTCGGACGATACTGTCGTACACGGCGACATCGCCGTGCGGGTGGTATTTGCCGATGACTTCACCCACCACGCGAGCCGATTTCTTGTGGGCCCGGTTCGCGGTGTTGCCCAACTCGGACATCGCGTGCAGAATGCGGCGATGAACCGGCTTTAGACCGTCCCGTACATCTGGAAGCGCACGGCCGATGATGACCGACATCGCATAGTCCAGATAGGACGTCTTCATTTCCTCTTCTATGTTTACTGCGATCTCTTGACCGCGATACTCTCGCATTCAGTCCGTTCCTCCGTTCACCGTTCCTCCGTTCACCGTTCACCCCAACGCTCAAACGGTGAACGCTGAACGGTGAACGCTGAACCGTCGAACCTACACATCCAGATTCTTCACATTCAGGGCGTTGTCTTCGATGAACCGGCGACGCGGTTCCACTTGATCACCCATGAGAATCGTGAAGATCTCGTCCGTCTCAATGGCGTCGTCTATGTTCACCTGAAGCAAAGTCCTGGTATCCGGGTTCATCGTCGTTTCCCACAATTGGGTGGGATTCATCTCGCCTAAGCCTTTGTAACGTTGGATAGTCAGACCCTTCTTACCGCTATTGACGACGTAGTCGATGAGCTGACCCTCGTTTTCAACCCTGGTTTCTTTGTCGCCGTCCTTGATAACGATCCCTCGATCTCGAAACTCGGCAACTCGCTGATGGAGATTCAACAACTGCTTCCACTCCGCAGCCGAGAGGGTTTCATAGCTGATCGGGATCGGCCCGGACGAACCGTCCTTGACTGAAAGGCCGAATAGACTGTGTTCCTCGTCAAAGGTGATCTCCGTCTCGAACCCTGCGTCGGTCAGCGATGTCGCGATTTTGTCGAGATTCTCCTGCCGTCTCAGCAGATCCTGCCAGTTCGGCTCGGAACCTACCATTTCCCCGAGGCTCCTCACTAACTGGTCCAGCAGCTTCGAATTACCGATCTTGCGGTTCAGTTTTCCGCGAACTTTCCGGAATTCCATCAAGTCATGCACGCGGTCGACGAGGTCCGCCCCTTTGAACTCGCGATTCGACTCCGGCAATAAGACGGTCAGGTCCTCGGTCGCCGCAGTCATCAGCTCTTCAGTCAACTCTTTTTCGTGATGCAGGTACTTCTCTTCTTTGCCCTTCTTGATGCGGTAAAGAGGCGGTTGGGCAATAAAGACGTGGCCGGCCTTGATGAGCTCCGTCATCTGTCGGTAGAAAAAAGTGAGAAGCAGAGTGCGGATGTGACTTCCGTCTACGTCGGCATCCGTCATGATGATGATGCGGTGATAACGGAGCCTGCTGAGGTCGAAGTCCAGAAGACCGACGCCGGTTCCAACCGCAGAGATCATAGTGGCGATCTCCTCATTGCCCAGCATCTTGTCGAATCTGGCCTTCTCGACGTTCAGGATCTTCCCCTTAATCGGCAAAATCGCCTGAAACTTCCTATCGCGCCCCTGCTTGGCTGATCCGCCGGCCGAATCTCCCTCGACGATGAAAATCTCCGAGAACTGAGGATCCCGTTCCTGGCAGTCGGCCAGCTTTCCCGGCAATGAGGTGTTTTCGAGAGCGCTTTTGCGCCTCGTCAGATCGCGGGCTTTCCTGGCAGCATCCCGTGCGCGCAGCGCCTCGACGGCTTTCTCGACGATTTTGCGCGCCACCGGCGGGTTCTGATCCAGATAGATGCTGAGCTTGTCATTACAGACCGCCTCGACCAGCCCCTTCACCTCACTGTTGCCGAGTTTTCCCTTCGTCTGGCCTTCAAACTGCGGATTCGGCAATTTCACGCTGATGATCGCCGTCAGACCCTCCCGCACGTCATCACCGGTCAGGTTTTGCTTGACGTCCTTCATCAGGTTGTTCTCGGCCGCATAGGCGTTGAGCGTGCGGGTCAGGGCCGACTTGAAGCCGATAAGATGCGTTCCTCCCTCCACGGTGTTGATCGTGTTCGCGAAGGAGAAAAGCGTCTCGTTGTACCCATCGTTGTACTGAATGGCAACTTCGACTTCGACGTTCTCCCGCTCGTCCCGGATGTAGATCGGTTTCGGATGGAGGACGTTCTTGTTCTTATTCAGGTGGTCGACGAAATTAATGATCCCGCCCTTGTAGTGGTAGGTCTGCTTCTTCTCGGATCTGACATCTTCAACCGAAATGGCCAGTCCCTGGTTCAAGTAGGCCAGTTCCCGCATGCGCTGCGATAACGTGTCGAAGTTGAAGTCGAGAACTTCGAAGATCTCCGGGTCGGGCGTGAACGTGATCTTTGTTCCCCGGCGATTGGTTTTTCCCGTCTGCACAAAGGGGGCGACAGGCACGCCTCGCCGGTAGCTCTGTTGATAAACATACCCGTCACGCCAGATTTCCACATCCAGCCGCTCACTGAGAGCGTTGACCACCGAGACGCCCACACCATGAAGGCCGCCTGACACCTTGTACGTCTCGTTGTCGAACTTTCCGCCGGCGTGCAAGGTGGTCATGACCACTTCCGCTGCCGAAATCCCTTTCAGGGGATGAGTGTCTACGGGAATGCCCCGGCCGTTGTCGATCACCGTGACGGAGTTATCAACGTGAATGATAACGTCGATTTGAGTGCAATAGCCCGCCAAGGCCTCATCCACTGAGTTATCAACTACTTCATAAACCAGGTGATGAAGCCCGGATATCCCGGTAGACCCGATATACATTGCCGGCCTTTTCCGCACGGCTTCCAAGCCTTCAAGAATCTTGATATTCTCAGCTGTATACCCCCCGGTTGCTTCCGTAAAGTCATTTGTCTCTTCGGCCATAAAAATCCTCAGGTTACCACTTAAAAATGAGCGACTAATTATACCATAAATGGTCTGTTTATAAATACTTCAAACCAAATATATAGGGGAGGACTCGGGGGAGGACCACAAGCCGTTGCGTCTCGTGCGTTAACCGTTACAAGTGACCGGTTACGAGTTACAGGTTAGGGCTGCGGAGTCGGGACGAGCCATTGTTCTTCAACGTATTTGGTGAAGTTGTTAATCCTTCATTCAGCTGTTGACTAGTAACTCGTAACCTGTAACCCGCTCCTCGCGACCGCCATTTCGAAGCCGTGATCGAAATCGATCCTCAAATCCGCATCGGCATTACCACGTACTGGTAGGAGTACTCCTCGTCCATCTTCGGCTTGAGAAGGCCCTGAGTGTCCTGGTCCCGAAGCTCGAAAATCACCTGCTCACTTTCCAATCCAGACAGGAAATCAAGCAAGTACAGCGCATTAAAGCCGATTTCCAGGGGTTCGCCGGCGAACTCGATCGGCATAGACTCACGAGCCTCGCCAAAATCGGTGCTTGCGGACGCGACTTCCAGTTGACCTTCCTGAAAAGTGAAGCGCAGGCCATGCGACTGCTCATCAGCCATGATCGACGTGCGCTTTAGGGCATCGGCAAAATCCAGGGTATTGAGAATTGCGCGCCGGTGGTTGTCGCGGGGGATGACAAGTTCATAGTTTGGGAACTGGCCGGTCAAGACTCGCGATACGAGAAGCCGTTCACCTACCCGGAAGAACAAATGGTTCTCGCTCACGCCGAAATCGACCGTCAGGAGGTCTTCCGAAGTAAGCTTGCTAAGCTCCGTCAGAGTCTTCTTGGGGACGACCGTCCGAATTTCGCCGCCCTCAACGCCGGCCACACTCACGTGCCGGCTTATATAAACCAACCGGTGACCGTCAGTCGTCACGAACGTAATGCTGTCAGGACGCAGAATCATCAGGGCGCCGTTCAGAGTGTAGCGGGATTCCTCCTGAGTAATAGCGAAGGTACACCTGGTGATCATGTACCGCAGAGCCGAAGCTGATAGGGAAATCGTCGTCCCGGTTACAACGGGAACATCGGGAAAATTCTCCTTCGACAGCGTGGCCAGCTTGAAGCGTGAACGTTCGCACGTGACCCCCATCCAATCAGCGCTTGTCGCCTTGAAGTGGATATCCGATTCAGGGAGCAGCCGCACAATGTCAAAAAGCTTCCTGGCCGAGACCGTGACTGCTCCGCTGACCTTCACTGCCGCCGAGCAGTTGCACTGAATGGTCACGTCAAGGTCCGTCCCTGTAACAACCAGCGAGTTTCCTGTGGTCTCAAGGAGGAAATTCGAAAGGATAGGAACAGTTGTTTTCCTCTCGACCACTCCCTGCACATACTGCAGCTCTTTTAGAAAGTCCGCCTTTTTAACGACCAGATCCATAATCTTCTGCTCCTGATTGTTTTCTAATGTTTATTGATATCACTCGTCGTAGTAGAAGCTGTGGATTCTGTTGATAACAGCAGAAAACCTCAGTGATGCAACCATTTCTCCAGTGGAATGCCGTCAGGAGAAAAACGGTTCTCCTGATCATAACCCGCCGTCTTTACTTTTTTCGAAGAATTCAAGATGTATGCCAGAGACATCTTGTGGGAAATTGATCCAAACCTAGTGAAGTATATCAGTTAGCTTGTTCAAAGCAGCGTTGATTTTCGGGTTTGTCAACCGCAACTGTTCGATTTTACGGATTGAATGAATCACCGTGGTGTGGTGTTTGCCCCCGAATTCCCGCCCGATGTCCGAGAGAGAACAATGGAGCAGATCGCGGCAAAGGAACATGGCAATTTGTCGCGGCTCGGCGATCCGTTTGGCATTGCTCTTGTTTTTAAGATCGGCTGGCTTAAGGTTGAAGAATTCCGCCACGGTCTTCACGACCATGTCCGTCGTTAGAATGCGGGTGTTCTGGTCGACGATTCCCTTCAGAACACGTTCAGCAAACGGCAAGGTAATCTCCTGACCTGCCAGGCTTCGAAAAGCCACGAGGCGTATGAGAGACCCTTCCAGCTCACGAATATTCGATTTGATGTTGGTGGCGATGAAGAGGGCTACGTCGTCGGGTAGTACCACCTTCTCCTGTTCCGCTTTCTTTCTGAGGATGGCAAGTTTCGTTTCGAGATCAGGCGGTTGAATATCAGCAATAAGTCCCCATTCAAACCGGCTGTGGAGCCGCTCCTCCAGCGTGGGGATCTCCTTGGGGGCCGAGTCGCTTGAAATGACTATTTGCTTCTGGGCGTCATACAGGGCGTTGAAGGTATGAAAAAACTCCTCTTGAGTCCGTTCCTTGCCCGCCAGAAACTCTATGTCGTCCATGAGCAGGACGTCAATGTTCCTGTAGTTTTCCCTGAACTGCAGGGTCGTGTCGTAGCGGATGGCATTGATTAGATCGTTAACGAACCGCTCAGAGGAGATGTAGAGCAACCGGAGGCTTGGTTGATTCCTCTTGATAGCGTGGCCGATAGCGTGCATCAGATGGGTTTTCCCGAGCCCTGCACCACCGTAGATAAAGAGCGGGTTATAGGCTTTGGAGGGTTGCTCGGCCACCGCCTGGCACGCCGCGTGGGCAAACTGGTTGCAGGATCCGACGACAAACCGATCGAAGGTGTACTTATTGTTCAGCGCGGCGCAATGCCCGTTGGGTGGTGTAACAAACGTGATTTCGTAGCCGCACAACCCCGCCTCTTCCAAGCACTGCTTAACCACGTCGCCGTAATTCTCTTCCAGCCAGTACTGATATCTTTGATTTGGAACTCGGATATCTAACCGGCAGCGTGCGGAATCGCACTTATCGAGCGAGGTGGCCCGGAACCAAGTATCGAAAACCTGTGAAGATACCCGGTTTTGCACCAGCGCCAACAGTTGGTCCCAGACGTTCATACGCAGTTGTTCCACCCAACAATCCGCACCATGAAAAGACGGGCTGTCCATTCCAGCCCCGATTTCCACAGCAATTTCCACACGTGTGGAAATCCTCACTGTTTGTCACTATTGACAGACGATCAGCCTGCCGACACCGTAACATGAGGTCGTGAGGTAGCTAAACAGTTTTCTTCCCAACCGGCCGCCTTTGGGCGCCCAAACCCAGAAGAAACGTCGAAGCGGTGCCAGCTTAGCTGACCTATCCTCAGCCGCTTTTTGAGACTTCGTTATGCTCCTCCGATATTTTCTTTGCCCAAGGCTACTTCTGATGAAGATGAGAGTCGGGCCGTTTTTAACCGTCGGAGACCTCCGTTCCCAAAAAGAGGTTTTGACTGTTTTGGCCGTTTTCATCTCCACCGAATCGGTTGACCTCAGCCGAAAGCTTGGTGAGCTTGGACAAGGGTAGAACAGGTGTCGGACTCACGCAAGCGACCCGCTTAGCAGGCGGGTCTGACATTGGAGGTCTGTTTGGTGCTACCTGGCCGGAGAAGGACCGGAGGCCGCATCTCGGCTCGGGAAGGGGTGCTGGCTCAGATATTCGCGCAGGCGGGCGTAGGTAGTCTTGAGATCTTCAGGAATCGTTCGCGTTTGCCCGATCACACCGACGAAATTTGAATCGCCCTGCCAGCGGGGAACAACGTGGAGATGGAGGTGACCGGCTACGCCGGCGCCGGCACTTTTGCCCAAGTTGAATCCGATATTGAACCCGTCGGGGCGATACAGGGTCTCGAGTGCAAGCTGAAAATCGCGCGCTGTCAGAATCAATTCTTCAAGCTCGCCCGGTTGGGCGTCGCTCAGGGAAGGGATATGACGTCGGGCCACCACCATGAGGTGGCCCGACGTGTAGGGAAACCGGTTAAGGATCACGAAACTGTGCGACCCTCTCGTCAGGATGAGGTTGTGCTCGTCTCGATCCTCCTCCTGAAAGGCGCAAAAGATACATCGGTCGGACTTTTCAGCCGAGGTGATGAAGTGATAGCGCCAAGGGGTCCACAAGTGATCCATTTAGGAGTTAATCAGTTCTTTGAGCTCCTTGCCCGGTTTGAAGTAGGGGACCCTCTTCGCGGGTACTTGGACCTTCTCTCCCGTCTTTGGATTGCGCCCATGACGGGAGGCCCGCTCACGCAACCGGAAGCTTCCGAAGCCGCGCAGTTCGACCTTGTCCCCGGATTTCAGGGAATCGACAATGCTGTCCAGCACGATCTGCACGATAACTTCCGCGTCCTTCTTGCTGAGATCCGAACTCTTGGAAACTTCATCGACTAAGTCAGCTTTGGTCATCTTCGTTCCCTCTACCTCGAGATTTTCGCTTGAACTGGTCCAACTGTCCGCCTACCAAGTCACCGATCGAGGCCGTTCCCACTTCAGGAGTATAGGTCCAACCCCGGTCTGACTCCGGGTCCTCCTTCAGAGCTCGGACCGAAAGTCCGATTTTGCGTTCCAGGAGATTCATCTTGATGATCTTCAGATCCAACTCCTGGCCCACCTGGAACTGCGTCTCGGGGTCCTCGACACGCTTGTCGTCCAGCTCGGAGACGTGGCACAGGCCTTCGATGCCTTCGGTCAGCTCCACAAAAGCTCCAAAGCTCGTGAGCCGCACGATCTTGCCATGGACCATGTCGCCAATCTGGTGCTGGGAGAAAAACTCCTCCCACTTGTCCGGTTCGAGCTGCTTGATCCCCAGCGAAAGCCGCTGGTTCTCGGCGTCGACGTTCAAGACGACAGCCGTGACTTCCTGTCCCTTTTTAAGGACCTCCGAGGGGTGCTTGATCTTCTTAGTCCAACTCAGGTCCGAAACATGAACCAACCCATCGACACCTTCCTCGACTTCGATGAAAGCGCCGAAATCGGTCAGGTTCCGAACCTTCCCCGTGACTATCGAGTTGATCGCGTACTTCTCTTCGATCGTATCCCACGGATTTGGTTCTGTTTGTTTCAGCCCTAAAGATATTCTCCTGTTTTCCGGGTCAAGTTCCAAGACCGCAGCTTCAACCTCGGAGCCGATGCTCAGAATCTTCGATGGATGCTTGATCCTCTTGTTCCAGGTCATCTCCGAAATGTGGATCAGGCCTTCGATACCTTCCTCGAGCTCCACAAAAGCGCCGTAATCAGTCAGGCTGACCACCTTGGCTTTTACACGCGCGCCCCTCGGATAGCGGGACGCCGCTGAGAACCAGGGATCCTCGGTCAATTGCTTGTAACCGAGCGAAACCTTCTCTTCCAAGCGGTCAAACTTCAAGACCTTGACCTTGATTTCATCGCCGACCTTGAAAAGATCGGAGGGGTGGTTGACCCGCCCCCAAGACATATCGGTAATATGAAGGAGGCCGTCAATACCGCCCAGATCCACAAAGGCTCCGTAGTCGGTAATGTTCTTGACGACACCTTTTACTTCCATCCCTTCTTCGAGATTCTTGAGGGTCTCCTCTTTGGCCTTGTAGTACTCCTCTTCGAGGACGGCCTTGCGCGACAGGACGATATTGCCGCGGCGTTTGTTGACCTTGATAACTCGCATCCTCAGCTCGGCCCCCCGCAGACTGTCCAGGTTGCGGACCGGGTGAAGATCGACCTGAGAACCGGGCAGGAAGGCCCGGACGCCAATGTCAACCGCCAGACCACCTTTGATGCGCTCGATCACGCGGCCGGTGATGACCGACTGGTCCTGGTAGGCCTTTTCAATGAAATCCCAGATCTTCATCCTCTCGGCTTTTTCCCGGGAGAGGACGATGTATCCGTCGCGGTCTTCGGTGCTTTCGAGCAGCACATCGACCTTGTCGCCGGACTTGACGTTGATGACGCCCTTTTCGTCTCGGAATTCATCGAGGGGTATGACGCCTTCGGACTTGAAGCCAACGTCGATAATGACTGTTGATTCGGTCACCTTAATAACGGTTCCGGTGATCACTTCTCCTTCTTCAAGATTCTTGAAGCTATAGTTGTACGCCTGCAAGAGAGAATCGTAATCCATCTCCGTGGCATCCGGCCCGGCCGGCGCAGGCCCTGAGGCCTGGGATCCGTGGGAGACCGTACGATGCTTCTGGCTCCCTTGCATTTTGCTTTGGTCTGCAGCTAACGACATTCTGGTTGAAACCTCCTGACACTCTTTCTAATCTTTTGTATTGCGGTAAATAAAAACATCCGGGACAGGGGCAGGTAAAGACCTCTGCTCCAGGCCCGGGTGAAAAGATCCAATGACAATGCTGGATTTAGGTGGTCGGAAAACGGGAACAGTACTCCAGACAGCACTCCAAACGGCGACTGAAAATAAGACAATTTGAAGAACTTCCCTTTTCGCTGAAATCTGAAGCATTTGTTATACGACGTTGTTGAAGGGTTTGTCAAGGCACCGTCGGCCGGAACGGCCGGAACGGATTCCACTCTCCCTGACGATCTGGTAAACTACCTCGTCGCGGACACCCTCATGGTGTCCCTGTTCTTTTATGGAAGATTCTCTAGAAAGGAAGGAAAGGCACGATGAAAGAAGGAATTCATCCTAAGTACGAGGTGGTCAAAGTCCACTGCGCTTGTGGAAACGAATGGGAGACCCGTTCGACCAAAGGCGGTGAGATCCGCCTGGAGATCTGTTCCAATTGCCACCCGTTCTTTACCGGGAAGCAGAAGCTGATTGACACGGCCGGACGCGTCGAGCGCTTCCAGAGGAAATACGGCCAGCAGGGAGCCAAGGCGAAAGGTTAAACCGCAGGGATGTTTGAAAAACTGCAGGCGCTCGAGGACAGATACGAGGATCTATCCGGGTTACTCGGGGATCCAAGTGTGATCTCGAGCCCCGATAGGTATCATAAGACCGCCAAAGCGCACGCCGAACTTCAGGACATCGTCGATAAGTTCCGCGTCTACAAATCGCTCTCAAGACAGCTGGCAGGAACCAGACGGATTCTGGAGGAAGAGAACGATCCGGAAATGGTGGAGCTGGCTCGGGAAGAGGTACGCGACCTTGAGGAGCGGCTGGGCGAGACCGAGGAACAGCTCAGGTTGCTGCTAATTCCCAAGGATCCTAACGACAGGAAGAGCGTGGTGGTCGAAATCCGCGCGGGCACGGGTGGCGATGAGGCGTCGCTGTTTGCCTCGGAAATCTTTCGCATGTATGGCCGCTATGCGGAGCGTCAGCGCTGGAAAGTCGAGGTGCTGGACGCTCACTACTCCGGTGTCGGTGGCTTTAAGGAAGTCATCGCCCTGGTGGAGGGACAGGATGTTTATAGCCGTCTGAAATATGAGAGCGGCGTGCATCGGGTCCAGCGTGTGCCGGAGACCGAAGCCCAGGGCCGCGTCCACACGTCCGCCATCACGGTGTCCGTTCTCCCCGAGGCAGACGAGGTAGAACTGGTTATCGATCCGAAAGATATCCGTATAGATACCTACTGCTCTTCGGGTCCAGGCGGCCAGTCAGTCAACACGACCTACTCGGCTGTTCGGATCACCCACATTCCGACCGGCGAAGTCGTCACGTGTCAGGACGAGAAATCCCAGATTAAGAATAAGGCTAAAGCCCTTAAGGTCCTGCGATCGCGTCTGTACGAGAAGGCTCTCGAGGAACAACAGAACGAAATTGCCGAGAACCGGCGGTCGATGGTGAAGAGCGGTGATCGCAGCGAGAAGATCCGCACGTATAACTTTCCGCAGAACCGCGTCACCGACCATCGGATCGGACTGAGCCTGCACCGGCTCGACTCCGTCATGGAGGGTGATCTGGACGAAATCATCGACGCTCTCACTACTCACAACCAGGCGGAGGCCCTGAAGAATCAGGGCCAGGTGCCCCACCCCACATCCTAACCAGTCAGGTGGAACCCGTTCGCAGTCCCTAACGGACTTGCCCAGCTTCCTTTAGGACTCTTGATGCTTCCATGAAAGACAAGCCACCCACACTCGGCGACGCCATCCGTCAGGGGACCGAATATCTGGCTTCCCACGGTCTGGAGACCGCGCGGCGTGACACCGAGCTTCTGGCGATGAACGCGATCGGAAGGGATCGTGCCTTTCTCTACTCCCACCCGGAATGGCCGGTGCCGGAGGAGCAATGGCAGAAACTGCAACAGTGGCTCGGACGACGCAAGGACCGTTACCCGATTCAGTACCTGGTTGGTTCTCAGGAGTTCTACGGACGAACCTTCCTGGTTGATCCCTCGGTCCTGATCCCCCGGCCTGAGACCGAACTGCTCATCGAGACCAGCCTCCGGCTGATCCCGGATAGGCAAGACGCAAGGGTGGTGGATATCGGAACCGGGTCGGGCTGCATCGCTGTTACATTGGCCTGCGAGAGGCCATTGCTTCGGGCCACTGCCATCGACATCTCCGAGGAGGCTCTCCGAGTTGCGCGCGAGAACGCCAGGCGTCTGGGCTGTGCCGAGAGAATCGAATTCGTGCAAGGCGACCTCTTGAAGCCGTTTGAGTCTTCGGGGAGGAAGTTCGACTTGATCCTCTCCAACCCGCCATACGGCGCCGACGAGTCACCCGAAGTGGAGTATTCGGTCAGAACCTTCGAGCCCCAGGAGGCGGTTTTCGCAGGGCCGACTGGTCTCGAAATATATGAAGGGATTCTGCGGGGCAGCGCGGCCGTTCTTCACTCATCCGGTCGGCTTGTGCTCGAGATTGGATACAGTCAGTTGGCTGGCCTGACAGCCCTGGCCAAACAAAACGGCTGGACGCTGCTGGAGTGTCGCAACGACCTGGCCGGAATCCCCCGCTGTGCGGTGTTAAGGAAGGGAGCAGGAATCTGAACAGGGCCGCCAGCGCGGCGCTGGCGGCCCTGTTCAGTCTGGCTGCAGGTACAATCACCATATGGACGACTGCCTGTTTTGCCGAATTGTGAGGCGGGAAAGCCCGGCGCGGCTGGTCAAAGAAGATGATCTGGCCTTGGCCTTCCGGGACACTAACCCGCAGGCGCCTACGCACATCCTGATCATCCCCAAAGCGCACATCCAGTCGATTGACGCCGCCCGGCCGGAGGACGAACCAGTACTGGGGCGGCTCCTGTTGATGGCCCAGGTGATCGCGCGGGAGGAAGGGATCGTCGGAGGCTATCGGCTGGTCTTCAACAACGGCCGGGGTGCTGGTCAGACAGTTTTCCATATTCATCTCCACCTGCTCGGTGGACGGCCGTTCCGCTGGCCGCCCGGCTAGCTGGGACTGAGCCAGACCGGCAAGGGCCGAGAGGTGATATTCTGTGAGGCTATATGCAAGAGCTGATCCGCGAGTTGCTGACCAGGCTGGGTGAGGACCCGCAAAGGGAAGGACTGCTCCACACTCCAACACGCGTCGAGAAAGCTCTCGCCTACTTGACTCGCGGGTATCAGGAGGATCTGGACGAGTTACTGAACGGCGCCCTCTTCTCGGTCGAATACGACGAGATGGTCATCGTCAGGAACATTGAGTTTTACAGTCTCTGCGAACACCACCTGCTGCCTTTTTACGGGGTCTGCCACGTTGGCTATCTGCCCTCCACGCGGGTCATCGGCCTGAGCAAGATCCCCCGAATCGTCGACACCTTCGCACGCAGGCTCCAGGTGCAGGAACGTCTGACGCAGCAGATCGCGGAGACTATCGAACGCAAGATTGAGCCTGCCGGCGTCGCCGTTGTCATGGAGGCTCAACATCTGTGCATGATGATGCGCGGTGTGCAGAAGCAGGATACCCGGATGATCACTTCGTCCATGCTCGGACGGTTTCGCAAGGATCCGCGGTCGCGGATGGAGTTCCTGAGCCTGATCAAGAGAGGGGAGTGAAGGATGAAGGATGAAGGCAGAAGGATGGAGTCAGCTGCAGGGTCGCCGGGCGTCAGATTTCGCTTCATCCTTGGTCCTTCAGTTGTCCTGGGCATTCTTCTGTCGTTCACCGGAATAATGCCCGCCCAGGAGACTCAGACTCCTCCCAGAACACAGGAGAATCCGCAGCGCGACCAGCGAATCCTGGTCGATGTGAACCTCGTAACCCTCCGTTTCACGATCCGGGACCAGCAAGGCCGCTTTCTCAATACGCTCACCCGCGACCAGTTCCGGGTTTTTGAGAACCAGGAGCAGAAAGAGATGGCGTTCTTCGAGGCGCCATCGAACAAAGGTGCGACCCAGGCGGGGCCACTCTTTCTGGCGTTCCTGCTTGACGTGAGCGGCAGCACCTTCGCCACTCGCTCCGAGGAGATCATTGCCGCTCAGACCTTTTTCGACAACATCCACCAGGTGACTCAGCTCGGGATCTTCGGCTTCACCGACAAGCTTATTCCTTTCCAGGATTTCACCTCGGAGCGGGGGCCGGCCCTGAAAGCTTTTGCGGAGGCGAGGCAACACCTCGGCCAGACCGCAATCTACGATTCGCTTTCCCAGTTGATGGACCGGATGGGCAATCGAGCCAAGCAGTCAGATCGCAAGGTAGTAATCCTGGTCTCGGACGCCATGGACAAGGCGTACGCGAAATGGCGCGCGCTCGCCGCGAAGGCGAAGTCAAACAATATTACTATCTACACGATCCTGGTTCCGTCCGCGGCACAGCTTTATATCGGGAACGCGGCCGACAGTGAAGCGTTGCCGAGCCAGGCACTCAAAGCCGGTCAGGAGGAGGCGTTTGCCAGGTTGGCTTTGGACTCCGGCGGCAAGAGCTTTGCCGGGTTCGAGACTATCCTTGATTTCGATCAGACCCTGGCTCAAATCGACGACGACATTTACGGCAATCTTTATTCGGTCGGGTTCTACACCGATAACCCCTACCTCGACAAAACCGAGAGGCAGATCCGGGTAGAGACGTTACAGCAGGGGGCAAAAGTCTCCGCTTTGTTCCAGAATCTCCCCGAACGTCTGAGTCAAAAGAAGAAGTACATTTCGGCGCTTTTTGATGCCGGCTCCTTGTCTCGGTTGTCGGAAGCCACCGGCCTGCAGTTCGAAGAAATCGGGGCGGAGCTTGACGTCTTGCCCTCGGACCGCGAAGGAGGACAGCTCGGCCTGCCTTTTCGAATCAAGATCAGTCCCTTCTCCCTGCGCGGTTCGCGCAAGGAGGGAGTCCGCACTCAGTTCGGGATCATCGGCCTGCTGCTGGATCGGCAGGGGCGGGAGGTTGTCCGCCTCAGAGAGTTCTTCAGGGCGTCGCTGAGTCCTAAGGAGATCGAGGTGGGACGGGCCATTATCTACACGAACAAGTTATTCGCCCCACCCGGCCGCTACGATCTTCGCCTGGCCGTTTTGGAGCTCGCTAGCTGGCGAGTGACGGCCTTCCAGAGCCCGGTAGAGATTGTGGAAAACCGGTAACGACAGGGACAAAGGGGTAAAGGGAAAAGCAGGCCGACTAGTTTTGTTTTGCAGGTTTTCCCTCTGCCCCTTTCATCCTTTGATCCTTTGCCCCTGTTTTCCGTCCGTCCTGGTTCGTCCAATAGCCTGCGCAATACTCCCTGAGCTTGTCCATTTCCTGCTGGTAGATCTCAACCCACTGGTCTTCGCTGGCATCGGGCGGAACGACGAAGAGGGGGGCGATCTTGACGAGCGTTCTCGAAAAAGGTTTCGGAATTCGAAAACGGTCCCAGCTTTTGATTTCCCAGTATTTCTCAGGTTCGAGGTGGAAAGGCATGATCGGCGACCCGGTGTGCTGCGAAAGCCAGACCGGGCCGGGTTTGACGCGATAAAGCGGGCCTCGCGGTCCATCTGCGGTGAATCCTACGTCGCGCCCCTGCTCGAGGTGTCTTTTCATCTCGAGAAGAGCGCGGACGCCTCCGCGCGTGCTTGAGCCGCGCGCTGTCGAGTAGCCGAATTTCTCGATGACCTGCGTCGTGTAAAGGCCGTCCCGGTGCGAGCTGCTCATCACGATGATGCCGCGAAAGCGGAAGAAGTGAGTAGCCTGGAGGATCTGGTTGTGCCAGAAAGAGAGAATGACGCTCTTGCGCTGATCCTTGAACCGCTGAAAGTTCTCCCAACCCTCCACCCGGTAACGGAACGACGACCCGAGTGCGCTGACCAGACCGTATCCGAGCCAGCCGACCAGGAAGAACTGGATCCTATCGAACAACGACAAATTCATAAACTCGACTCACGGTAGCATACCGCGCCAGGACTGACGACCCGGGCGCTGCCCGGATCGTCATCTCAGCGCCCAATGCCATTTACCTAGCGCCCGCCCTTCGGGTCGCGTTCTCCGCTGATTTTGTTCAACTCCTCATCCAGTCGAATGACTTCCGCAATGAACTCCGATCGCGAGGTCGGGGCAAAGGAGTTCTCGCGCTGGAGATCAAGAAACAGTTGATCGGTATCGTTCTGTACGGTCGCCAGCAGGTTGAAAAAGGTCTCCGGGCCTGGAGTTGTGATGTCTTCGCCGCCCCAGTGCAGGCGTTTGCATGCCTGGGCGATAAGGTGAAAGACCGCCTGGGTCCGAGCGATTTGGCGGTCATGCTCCTCGGGCGTTGTTTCGAGGACCACCAGCTTGAGAGATTTCAAGTATTCAAGAACGCTCTGGTAGAGAGGCGGATCGATCCTTACGGGGCAGACCGCTATTTTCATCCCGGCGATGCCCTTTTTTCCGCTATCCGGGCCGAAGAGGGGATGCGTTCCGAGAATCTGTACACTTTCCGGCAACTCCCGCCTCATCACCTCGAGCGGTTTTTGTTTGACACTGCAGGTATCGACTACCAGCTGACCAGGTCGGAGCTGCGGAGCCATCTGGCGGCAGACTCTCTCGACCACCGAAATCGGGACCGCGAGGACGATCAAGTCGGCAGTAACGACATCGGCAAATGCGGCCGCTTCCGGGCAGTTCTTCATTTTCGCGGGATCCGGGTCGTAGACTCGAATCTCTCGTGACATCCTTAGATACTGGTAAGCCATTGTTCCGAAACGGCCTAGACCGATCAGGCCGATTGTTTTGATTTTCACGGGGTGAATTATAATTGAAACAAAATGCCCACAAACACCCTGTTCAGTTACTTCTCAGCCGACCGGGATGACGAAGTCCTTGACTCCAAACACCCGGCTTGGGAAAAGACCGACAAAGTCGTGATCAGCCGCCTCTGGAATGGGAGAGCGGCGCTGAAGGAAAAAGGCCCCGAGTGGCGAAACATGACCGAGGTGACCTCCATCTGGACGAAGAGCCATCTCTGTTTTCATTTCTGCTGCTGGTATGACGAGTTGAACGTCAACCGCGCTTGGGCGACCAACTCTTCGGTCCCCGGCCTGTGGGAAAGGGACGTCGTGGAGGTCTTTCTCCGGCCCGAATCCTGTGACGATTACTTCGAGCTGGAGGTCAGTCCGCTGGGCCAATGGCTCGATGTTCATATACGGAAACCCAGAGTCGATGTAGACTGGCGGTGGGACTCAGGGCTTCGGGTGGATGCGAGGATAGATGACGCGGCCGGGGTTTGGACCGCGATGCTCGCCGTCCCCTTTGCCCCCATGATGGAGGGCTGTTTTGGGGATCGCACCCGTCCCGAAATCGGCGATGCCTGGAGGCTGAATCTTTACCGGATGGCGGGAGAGGACCCTGATCGGGAGTTTCTCGCGTGGTGTCCCACCTTCAGTCCGGTTCCTGATTTTCACGTCCCTTCGGCCTTCGGCAACATCATCTTTATCGGAGACTGATGGATCGAGATCTTTCCTCCCTGTGTGTCGGCCAGGTTCGAAAACGATTCTTGAACAGGCGTCCTACACCTCGCCTGCTCAAGCTCCTGAAAGAGGACGGCCGCAACGGAGTCAGACAAGTATACGAGCTGCTGAAGAAAAGGGCTGATGACGAAAAGAAGGAGCGCCGCCGGATCAGCAGGATGCTTAGCCTGGAGCGCGATCTCTGGAGGTCGGGCCAGGTTCTCGTGGCCGGTGTGGATGAGGCGGGGATCGGCCCGCTGGCAGGGCCGGTCGTGGCTGCCGCCGTCATTTTCCCTCCTCGAACAAGGATTCTCGGAATCAACGATTCAAAGAAGCTCACGCCTGAAGAGCGCGAGCAGCTGCTCAAGGCTATTCGGGCGAAGGCCTGCGCTACTGGTGTCGGGGTAGCCTCGGTCGAGGAGATAGATGAAATAAACATCTATCAGGCGGGTTTGCTGGCCATGAGACGCGCAGTTGAGAATCTGGGGATGGCGCCCCAGTATGTTCTCACCGATGCCCGAATCATCCCGGGAATCACGTTTCCACAAGACGGCATTATAGGGGGCGATGCCCTCTGCTTCTCGATAGCGTCAGCTTCAATCGTGGCCAAGACCCACCGTGATCAGCTGATGGCGGCCCTGGATCTTGATTATCCTCAATACGGCTTCGCCCGGCACAAGGGCTACTCCACTCCCGAGCACCAACGTGCGCTCCGCCGGTTTGGGCCCTCGCCCGTGCATCGGCGTTCCTTCCTCTATCTTCAGGAAGTATGCGGCAACTGCTCACCTCTCTTTTATTCCTATCTGGCCGAACTTTATCGTCGGGATTCGGTCGCTGAGCTCCAGCAGCTCGTGGAGCAATGGGAGCTCACCTGCCAGGAGTTCAACGAGTACGAGCAGCGGAAGTTCCAGCAGCGTCTGGCCCGACGTCTGAAACGTTTCGAGGAGGCGCGCGAAGCAGCGGAACCGCAACTCTAGGCGGCTCCGGGCTGACAGCTGAAAAGCGTGATGGACGACGCCTTGACCGGGGCTCGAGAACGAATGGTGGAGCAGCAACTCAAAGAAAGAGGCATCAAAGATCCTCGCCTTTTGGACGCTTTTCGGAAGGTTCCTCGCCACGAGTTCGTCCCGCCTGAGCTGGCCCACCGTGCCTACTCGGACAACCCGCTTCCCATCGGAGAGGGCCAGACTATCAGCCAGCCTTACATGGTGGCGGTCATGACCGAGGCTGCTGATGTTCAGCCGGGGGACAAAGTCCTCGAGTTGGGCACCGGGAGCGGCTATCAGACAGCCATCCTCCTCGAGTTAGGGGCCGAAGTTTATAGCGTCGAGCGGGTCGCTCAGCTCCACCGGCAAGCGCATGATCGGCTCTCGCGACTCAATTACAGCAGGTGGAAGCTCAAACTGGATGACGGGACGTTCGGCTGGCCTGAGTTCAGCCCGTTTAACTCGATTGTCGTCACCGCCGGCGCACCTGAAGCTCCGACCCCGCTCCTTGAGCAGCTGGCGCTGAACGGCAAGCTCGTCATCCCGCTGGAAGAACACTTCTCGCAGGTTCTTTACACCATCGTACGGACAGAACGGGGCTTTGAACGCCACCGCGGCGAGCGCTGCACCTTCGTCCCCCTCATTGGCGAACACGCCTGGAAGCACGATCCGAGAGAGTAAGAGTATGGCGCGCTGTGGACAGCTGCTACAGCACCCACGCTTGACAGGAAACGGCGGAAACTGCTAGAGTTTCCCAAAGAGTTACCATCATGGAAGACGGCCGGGAGCAAAAGCTTAAGCACCGCGTCATCGACGAAGCCGAGAAGTTGTTTTTCAGCGCCGGGTTCAGCTCGGTCACTATGGACGACCTGGCCGCTCGGCTGGGGATGAGCAAAAAAACGCTCTATCGGCTTTTTACCAGCAAACAGGACCTGCTGCGTGCGGTTATGCGGAAGATTGTCGAAGAGGTCGAGACGACGACAGATCGAGTGTTCGAGGATACGTCCCTCGGATTTCTCGAGAAACTTCACCAGGTGGTGTCGCTAATCGGTATCTACGTGATGCGCCTCCGGCAACCGATCCTCGATGATATCCGCCGCAATGCCATGGAGGTCTGGGAGGAATTCGATGCGTGGCGACAGCAGCGGGTGATTGGGAAGTTCGGAGGCCTTATCAGGCAGGGGATGGCCGAGGGGTTTATCAGAAGCGATCTCGATCCTCAACTCCTGACGATTATTCACGCCACGTTAATCCGGCGGGTCATGAATCCGGAGACCCTGTCGGACCTGCCGCTCTCGGCCAGTCAGGCTTTTGCAACACTCCTCACGGTCTTTTTTGAAGGCATTTTGACCGGCGAGGCCAGGACTCAGTACCGGGAACCTGAGTTGCTGCGCAAGACCGCGAACTCGCTGCAGCTACTGCGGCTTCAGCCTCCAAGGGAAGAGCCGTAAGCAGAAACAACGGTGATGGAGTTGGGTATGTGGATGAAAAACCAGTTGTCTTTTATTACCCCAAAGGGGTTATGTAGCAAAGCCCATCATAGGCCGCGCAGTTTGCGGCCTACCCTGGGTCACGGTCGGGAGCAAGCGTCAACCCTGAAAGGGCATAAGCGCTCAAATAACAATCGAGAGTTGGGGCGTCTCCTGGGAGCGCAGGCGTCTCGCCTGCACTGGGGCAAGGGGCGCCCCACTCTCGATCCTTATTCTAGCGCTTATGCCCTGAAAGGGTTGTGTATCGGGCTTGAGACGCAACCCCTTCAGGGTTGCGATTCTGCCGTCGCCCAACCCAGGGTAGGCCGCAAACTGCGCGGCCTACCCTGGGCTTTGCTACATAACCCCTGTGGGGTAAAGGCTGGCTGGAAACCGCTTGCGGGTGCGCTACTGGTGGCCTTGTTCCTCGCTCCGGTACAGCCGCTTTTCGCCCAGGTCTCGCCCGCCGACTCCGGCCGGGCGCCGATCAGGCTGACCTTACGCGAAGCTGTGGAAATGGCCCTCGCGCCGGATGGAAACGCCCGGGTCCGGCTAGCCGACCAGGCCGTGACGGTTGCCGAGTCTCGCGCCGCGCAGGCGAGGTCGGCCCTTCTCCCGAATCTGGACGCCGCGCTCGTACAGCAGAACCAAACGCGGAACCTGGCCGCGTTCGGCATACGAATTTCTGTCCCTATCCCCGGGTTCACCTTCCCCGAGGTCGTCGGCCCCTTCAATACCTTTGACGTGCGGGCGAGTGCCAGCCAGAGCATCTTTGACCTGAGCGCGATACGGCGTTTTCAGGCCGCCCGATCGGGCGTGGCCACCGCCGAGAGCGAAGAACAAAGCCTTCAGGAGGTGGTAGCCGGGGAGGTGTCGCGCTTATACCTGGCCGGGTGGCAGGCGAGAAGCCGGGTCGAAACCGTGCAGTCGAGCGTTGATCTTGCCGTGGCATTGCTCGATTTAGCCGAGGATCAGAAGCGTGCCGGGACCGGGACGGGGATCGAGGTGACAAGGGCGCGTGTCCAGCTGGCAAACGAACGCCAGCGCCTGCTCGTTTCTCAGAACCAATACAGGGCGGCAGAATTACGTCTTCTCAGGGCGATCGGTCTCAAGCTCGATGACAGAATTGAGATCACTGAGCAGTTCGGCTATGAGCCCATGCCGGTCGAGTTGAAGCAGGCGGTTGCCCGGGCGGTGGAATCGAGGCCCGATTTACGGGCTCAGCGCAAGCGGGAACAGACCGCTCGCCTGAGCTATGGGGCAGTGAAATGGGAACGTCTGCCGTCGCTCGTCGCCTTCGGTGACTACGGGACGATTGGTTCTGCCGTCGCCGCGTCGATTCCCACCCGAACGTATGGGGTCATGATGCGCCTGCCGCTTTTCGACGGCGGGAGGCGGGACGCCAGGCGTGGGGAATCTCGCCTGCAACTAGAGCAGGAAATGACGAAAACGGCGGACTTGGAGGCACAGATCGAGATGGAGGTCCGCCTCGCGTTTGACAATCTCCAATCAGCCGAGGCCCAGATCCGTGTTGCGACCGAAGGCGTCGAATTGGCTCAGGCCGAGTTGGCTCAGGCGCGCCGGCGATATGAGGCGGGTGTGACAACCAGCCTCGAGGTTACGGACGCGCAGACCCGCCTGGAACGGGCGCAGGACAATCGCATTGCGGCGACATTCAGTTTCCAGGTGGCGAAACTGGATCTGGAGCAAGCAACGGGCTCCGTGCGGGAAGCGGTTAAGTAAGAGGTCTGCACAGACCTGCGGCTGCCCGCATCTTTGATTTTGCTAGATCGTCCTTTCGGGAGACTGATAATGAAGGCTAAGCGAATACTCATTCCAATTATCCTCGTCGTCGCAATCATCGCGGCCATCGTTGTTTACTCCAGAGGCTGGTTCAACTCGGCGCCGAGTAACCGACTCGCCTTCTCTGGGAACATCGAAATGACCGAGGTCAAAATTGCCTTTCGACTACCGGGGAAGATCGAGGAACTGTCGCTGAAAGAAGGAGACAGGGTCAAAGCGGGTGATGTGATCGCCAGGCTGGACACGGCCCAATTGCGCAGCCAGAAAGAGCGGGTTCAGGCGGCGCGCCTGTCCTCGACAGCTCGGCTGGACCAGGTGAATACGACCATCGATCTGCAGGCAGAGACGGTGGAAGGACAAATCGAGCAGCGCCGGGCCGAGGTCGGCAATGCCGAGGCAATACTCAACGAATTGCTGGCCGGCAGCCGCAAACAGGACATCGAACAGGCCCGGGCGGCGCTCGAACGCGCCAGGACGGAGCATCAGACCGCGGAACGCGACTGGCAGCGGGCTCAGACCTTGTTCAAAGACGAGGACATTTCGGCGGCGGCTCATGATCAGGCTAGATCACGTTTTGAAGGCGCTGCGGCGGCGGTTAAACAGGCCGAGGAACGGCTCTCCCTGGTTCAGGAAGGTCCGCGCGCGGAAACGATCGAGGCAGCCCGGGCGCAAGTCCGCAGAGCGCAGGCGGGACTGAGACTGGCGGAAGCAGCCAGGCTGGAGGTCAAGAGAACAAGGCAGGAGCGGGAAGCACGTGCCGCCGATATTGCCCAGGTTGATGCCGAGCTGGGAGTGGTCGACGCGCAATTGAGTGACTCGGTGGCACTCGCACCTGCTGACGGAGTCGTCCTGATCAAATCGGCGGAAGACGGGGAAGTGGTGGCGGCAGGGAGCACAATTCTTACTTTGGGAGACATCGAGCACCCATGGCTCCGCGGCTACGTTGGCGAGAAAGACCTGGGCCGCATCAAGCTGGGGATGCCTGTCAGGATAACAACCGACTCCTTCCCGGGAAAGGTTTACCAGGGAAAGATCGCCTTCATTTCGTCGGAGGCCGAGTTCACACCCAAGCAGATCCAGACGCCCGAGGAGCGCGTGAAGCTCGTCTATCGGATTAAAGTCGATGTCGAGAACACGAATCATGAACTGAAATCGAATATGCCGGCCGATGCGGAGATTGTGTTGGAGTAAGGCGCGGTTTTTATCCACGAACCAACACGAACCAACACCAACGAAACCGCCTTTTTCGTTCGCGTTGGTTCGTGTTGGTTCGTGGATAAGAACAAAAGGTAGCTCATGGAAATGGTACGAACAGAGGCGCTGACCCGGAGTTTCGGCGACTTGGTCGCGGTCAACCGAATCGACCTTACAGTCGAGAAGGGCGAGATCTTCGGGATCGTCGGCCCGGACGGGTCGGGGAAGACGACCACTCTGAGAATGCTGTCCGGGCTGATAAACCCGACACGAGGCAGTGCGAGCGTCGCCGGCTATGATGTCGTCACGCGCAGCACGGAGGTTAAGGACCGCATCGGGTACATGGCTCAGCGCTTTGGTCTGTACGTGGAATTGACCGTCCAGGAAAACATGGATTTTTATGCCGACCTGTTCGGCATCTCTGCGGACGATCGCGAAAACCTGGGAAAGCGGCTGCTTCACATGACTCGCATGGAACCCTTTCGCGATCGACTGGCGGGGCAGCTTTCAGGCGGAATGAAGCAGAAACTTGGGCTGATGTGCACGCTTCTTCATCGGCCGGAGATCCTCTTTCTGGACGAGCCTACGAATGGAGTCGATCCGGTTTCACGCCGGGATTTCTGGACGATCCTTTATGAACTGGTAAAAGACGGGCTCACAGTCGTCGTGACGACCGCGTACCTTGATGAAGCCGAGCGATGTGACCGGATCGCCCTCATGTATAGCGGCAGGATCATCAGAGCCGGCGCACCCGAGCAACTGAAGCAGAGCCTCCAGGAGACCTGCTACGAGATACGAACGTCCGATAACCGGCGCGCCCGGGCGGCTTTGCAGGGCATGCCGCAGGTCCTGTCCGTGACTCCGTCCGGACAGGCGCTTCATGTCTTTGTCAGCCGAGACGTTTCGGTAAGCAGCCTGCATCGGCTCCTATCGGAGGCGGGTTGCGAAGTTCATGAGATTCAGACCATTGCGCCGTCAATGGAAGACGTCTTCATTGCCCTGATCGAGAAGGAATCTAAGACCGCCACGGTGCCGTAAGCGGTCGGAGACCTATGGAATATGGAAAACGCGGTTGAGATTGAAAACCTGGTAAAGCGTTTTGGGAGCTTCGTCGCCGTCGATGATGTCAGTCTCGCGGTCCGGCGGGGTGAAATCTTCGGGTTTCTCGGGCCAAATGGGGCAGGAAAGTCGACCACGATTCGCATTTTGTGCGGCCTGTTGCGGCCGACGTCCGGGCGGGCGGTTGTCGGCGGCTTCGACGTTTACACGCAGGCAGAACAGGTCAGACAGACGATCGGCTACATGTCGCAGAGATTCTCGCTTTACGACGACCTGACGGTCGGGGAAAACATTTCGTTCTTCAGCGGCATTTACGGAGTTCTACCAGAGCAGAGAGCCAGGCGGAAGGCCGAGATCCTGAGCATGGCCGGTCTGGAGGCGCGCGAGCAGATCATGACCCACCTTCTCCCGGGTGGCTGGAAACAAAGACTGGCGCTCGGTTGTGCAATAGTGCACGAGCCGCCGATCCTGTTTCTCGATGAACCAACGTCCGGCGTCGATCCGATCGCGCGCCGGACCTTTTGGGATTTGATCTACGATCTCTCTCAACGGGGCCACACGATCTTTGTCACGACGCATTACATGGATGAAGCCGAGTACTGCCACCGGTTGGCCCTGATGTACCGGGGACGAATAATCGCCGAAGGAACGCCCGACGAGCTGAAGCGCGGAGAAGCCAGCATGGAAGATGTCTTCGTGACGCGAATCGAAGAAGAGGAGAGGAAGGCTTCATGAGCTGGAGACGAACGAAGGCCGTCGCGCGGAAGGAGATCATCCATATCTACCGAGATCCTCGCAGCCTGGCGATGGCGCTCGCCATGCCCTTGGTTATGCTCCTTCTCTTCGGCTACGCTCTTACCCTGGACGTCGATCGGATCCCGACAATGATCTACGATGGCGACGACACTCCTCAGAGCCGTGAGGTGGCCGAGCTGTTCCGTGCGTCCCGGTATTTCGAGGTCTTTGGCCGGCCTGATTCCTATGGGGAAATCGAGAAGGAGATCAACCACAGCCGCTGCCTCCTGGGAGTCGTAATACCATCTGATTTTTCCGAGGAGCTGAGCGTCGGCAACCAGGGACAGATACAACTTCTGTTGGACGGCAGCGATTCGAATACCGCTTCGATCGCCCTCGGATATGCCGAGGCGCTACTCCAGCTTCATTCCTTGACGCTTCGCACTCGCTGGTTCGACCGACAGGGAGGAAGTGAGCTCAAAGTACCAGTCGATCCGCACATGCGTGTCTGGTACAACCCCGAACTGAAGTCTAAGAACTACATCGTTCCCGGTCTCATCGGGGTCATCTTGATGATCATTTCCGCGCTCTTGACGTCGCTGACCATCGCCCGTGAGTGGGAAATGGGCACCATGGAGCAGCTGCTTTCAACTCCTCTTCGTCCCGGCGAGCTCGTTCTCGGAAAAATGGCCGCATTCTTCATCATTGGGTTCATAGATACTTTGATGGCAGTCGGCGTAGGCGTTCTGATCTTCGGTGTTCCTTTTCGGGGAAATGCCATTTTCCTCATCGTGACCGTCAGCATCTTTCTCTTTGGGGTTTTGTGCTGGGGGATAATGATTTCGGCGGCGACCCGATCTCAGCTCAAGGCGTATCAACTGGGCATGATCACCTCCTTTCTGCCGGCTTTCCTGCTGTCCGGGTTCGTCTACGACATCGGTAACATGCCGGCGATTATCCAGGTCATCACTCACATCGTGCCCGCCCGGTACCTGGTGACGCTTTTAAAGGGCATTTTTCTCAAAGGCATTGGCCTGGAGATGCTGTTCGTAGAGTTCATCCTGCTCTTGGTTTACGCCGCCGCGATCTTTTTTATCGCGACCAGGATTCTGCACAGAAAGGTAGCCTGACGATGAGGTGGGGAAGAATTCGCGAAATCATCATCAAGGAGCTCCGCCAGGCACTCAGGGAGCCGAGGATGAGAGTCCTGCTTTTTGTCCCGCCGGTTGTGCAGCTCCTCGTGTTCGGTTTTGCTGTGAACCTCGACGTCGGCGAGAGCCAGATAGGCTGGATGGATTCGGACGGGACCCCTGCCAGCCGCGATTTGCTGGCGGCCTTTGACGGCTCCCCCTACTTTCACGTCACCGCAGTTCCTGCTTCGGATGCTGAGGTGCAGCATCTGCTGGATGAAGGATCGGTCCGCGCGGTGATCCGCGTGCTGCCTGGTTTCGGGCGCGAGCTTTCTCGAGGAGAAACGACGACCGTCCAGATCCTGGTTGATGGAAGCAATTCGAACACCGCGGCGATCGTTTCAAGCTATGCCGGCCAGGTCGCTAGCGCGTACGGACGAAAGGCCATGCAGGAGCAGTTGCGCGACCGGCTGGCCGCCAATGCTCACATAAACCCCAATCCGGTGCGCATGACCGCCCCGGGCCTGGATATACGCAGTCGCGTCTGGTTCAATCCGAGCCTTTACAGCCGGTACTACTTCGTCCCTGGTGTCGTGGTCAACATCGTCGCGCTCGTGACGATCATGCTGACCGCCATGAGTATCGTGCGAGAGAAAGAGATCGGGACGATGGAGCAACTGATGGTCACTCCGATTCGCCCGGCCGAGCTGATGGTGGGTAAGCTTCTGCCGTTCGGCATGATTGGGATTCTGGAAGTGATCCTGGTGACGCTCGGCGCCCTTCTCGTGTTCGGAGTCCCCTTCCGGGGGAATCCGTTGGTTCTTCTGGCCTCATCCTTGCTTTTTTTGCTGACCACTCTTGGGATCGGGCTTTTTCTGTCGACGATCTCCGAGACTCAGCAGCAGGCGATGATGATCTCGTTTTTCTTCTTCATGCCGGCGTTCATGCTGAGCGGCTTCGCTTTTCCAATACGGAACATGCCGCTGCCGGTGCAGTATCTCACCTATCTGAACCCGGTGCGTTACATGATCGAAATTGTCCGAGACGTCTTTCTTAAAGGCGGCGGGGTTGCAGTATTGTGGCCGCAGATGTTGACGCTGCTGGTCTACGGGCTGGCCATCCTCAGCTTCAGCGCGCTGAGGTTTCATAAGAGGCTGGATTAGCGAGGTCCGTCCACGAACCAACACGAACAAAGACACTTTTGTTCGTGTTCGTTCGTGTTGGTTCGTGGACGGAAACCCCGTTCCTACTACAAATCCTTGCTCCTCGGCCGCAGTTTGGTAAAGTCGGCGCCGGAGATCACGTAATACCAGTCGGCAAAACGGTGGGATAGCTCGCGGGCCAGCCTGTTCCCGGTGACCCTGACCTTAGAGGGATCGCCGTCGTTGTAGAGCGAAGCTCTGTCGTCGTTATAGCTGACCGTTATGAACAGGTACCGTCGCTCGGCCGTCTTGTCGTCTGCGGCGGCGCCTGGTGTCCCGGGGGCCACTTCGCCGAACCGCAGTGTGTAAATGAGTCCCTTGTCGGTTTCGACGATCAACTCTCCCTCGTTCGACAGAAGCTGGCCGGTAGGAGTTACGAAGAACCCTTTCTGCCGGAGCGACATTATGCTGTCGACCGAAAGCTGTATCCCTTCCTGAGCGCGCAGGTCCTGTGTCAGTGCCGGAGGCTTCGGTTGGACGTTGACGATTCGCAGGGTATCGAGGGCGGCGGTCACGGCGTCCAGGGTGGCTTTCTTGGCAGCCCGGCCGCTGACCGTCCACTTGTCTTTGTCCTTGGTCAGAACCGTCCGTTCGACGTTATCAAGCTGTCCGAGCTGTTCGTTGATCGAGTAACTATTGACGGTGATCTTCCGAATCTCTGGGGCGGTCAGCTTAAGGAGATCGGTCTCGATCCAGTCCTCGAAACTGACGGATGGGTCGGCCTCGGTCTTAACCGCGTAGGTTCGCTTCTGCCCCGGAACCCGGATGTATCGATAGCCCGCTTTTCCTTCTACCGGCTTTCCGAGGACGAAATCCGCCAATACGCCGCCCTTGTCGTCGCGCAGCGTCACCCGCTTGCCTCGCCCGGTCAGGCTGGTGGCCTTCTGATCAAGCGGATCGATAACTCCGAGAGAGGTGTGATCCGCGACGGAATCGGAGCGGACCGATTCCTTTTTCAGATCCATCAACGCCGCGGCGGTTTTGGCCAGACGCTCCTGGGCGTCGGCTGGGTAATTAAAGTGGGAAGGGAGGCTCCACCGGCGATTACGAAATTCGACCTTAAAAGGACGCGCGGTCGCGGTGGCCTCGTCATAGGCGACCACTTCGAGCGCCTTGCAGGCGAGCGGGTCCGTGAAGCTCGGGTAAAAGTCCTGTCCCTGGTCGTCGAACAGGTTGTGAGTGGTACTCTCAGGCTGAACCAAGGCAGCGGTGATGGCGAGGCCCACCGCTATCACTAGAAAAACCAGAGTTACAATTTTCTCGCGCATATCAATTTAGCTTCTATTGGTTCGTGGATAGAACCTCATTCCTCTACTCTTGCGGCACGGCGCCGTGGCTCAGCAGCCGTCGCTCACTGACGCCAATCCTTTCACTTCTCAGTCTTTTCAGAGAGAAAAGCAAGAACAGGGAGAAAGCCGGGATAGGAGGCAGGGCGACAGCCAGGAGCTTGATCATGTTTTGAATGCCGCGAACGGCGGCCTCCATGTTGGCACGGCTGTCCTCGATCTGGCGCTGCTTCTCGTCTTCGATATTGGCGCGGGAGACAGTCAAGCGGCGGTTCTCGACGGACTGCAGATTGTTAATCATGATGTCTCGAGTCTGCTCATCGAGATCCGGTCGCCGCCGCAAATCCTCGACCGCACGGTCCAGCCGCTTCTGGGCTTCATCGAGCCGTTTGGAAGCTGTGGATTCGGCTAAGCGTGTCTCCTTAAGGCGCTGCTCTTCGTAGACGCGGGTCTTCGCCTCCACTGCCTCAAGCGTGCGGTGCCGAGGCCGGCGTTTGCGGAGAGCGATGAATGACTGATCGCCCACGAGGTAATCGACTGCGTTCAACATGAAGGTCACGTTGTCGAAATTCAGGTTTTCGATCCCTCGCTTGCGCAACTCAAAAAACTGCTCACCCAGAAGGTCGCAGTCCGCGACCACCACCGCTTTGACCGGCTTTGACCCGCTTCCTTCGACTCTCGCCGCAAGGACATGGTTCCCCTTGTCCGGCTCATGGCTGACCCCTTGCGCCAGGCTGATGCCGAAGAACGACTGCTGGACCAGGCGATTCCAGGGAACCAGCCCGGAGGCGGTGCCCGTCTGGAGGAGCGGGAAGAATTTGGTCTTTGCCGACCCGCTCGGGACGACGGTGCCTGGGTAAATCAGGACCACCTCCTGCAGGCTCGAGGCAATCGATTCGGAGGCGTTGAACGCGGCTTTGGCGCCGTTCCCGCTACCGACGAAAACGACCTCAGGTGGTAGGTTCGAGAGTTGGGGATGGGGATTGTACTTGTCCCAACTGATGTCGCCGGTCGGCCACGAAACTCCCAGCAGCTCCAGCAGAGGAGTCACATCGGTGCGGGTTTTGGGCGGCGCCTGCTGGAAAGGACTCGAGGGAACGTCCTGCGGCGACGAATCGATGCTGAATGCGGGAAGCGGATCCACCAGGAGCAGGACTGGCCTGCCCTGCTTCACGTAGGCGATCAGCCGGTCGAGTTGAGGCGGTGTCAGAGTGTGGGGCAACACCACGAGCATCGCGTCCACATTGGTCGGGTAGTCAGTATCTGCCTGGACTTGGGTGACCTCGTACTGTTTCCTCAACTCGGCGAGGATCGGCCACTCGTTGTCCTGCCGGTTGGTTTTGAAGTCGAAGCCTCCGAAAAGCTTTACTCCGGTATTCAGCACTCCGACCTGTTTGCGTTCGGTTTTCGAGACCACTCGAATCGAGCGCATGAGTTCGTATTCGACCGGCAGCCCTCGATCGAAAAAGGGAATAACGAATTCTTCAGAGCCGCAGGTAAAGGCGACTCCGAGGAAGATTTCGCGGGGCGCTCCCACCGTTTCCTCGGTGACTGGAACGGCGCTTGCTCGAATGCTGAAGCGTTCTTGAGCTTCCCGAGCCTCGGCAGAGTACTTCTCGGTCTCATAGATCTTCTTGTGGACTGCCTCTCCGCCGATCTCGTCGAACTCCCGTAACATTCGGACCAGGTTAGCCCTCACCTGCATGTAGGACCGGGGAACCTGGGGGCTGAGATAAGCCTCAATGATCACCGGCTTCCCGGGGTCGAGTTTCTTGAGCAGGTTGACGGTATCGGGGGACAAGGAATGGACCTTTTCAGAGGTCACATCAATCCGGCTGGTTAAGTGGGCACCGAGCAGGCTGATGCTCGCCACTATAACGAGCAGGCAAAGGCCGCGAACCAGGTAGTGAATGCCGAGATTCGGACTGCGCCGGCCCGTCGGCCAGTGGCGCCGGCCTAGAAGCCCGATGTTCAAGTAAAGAAAGGCAGCGGCGAAACTCAGGAAATACAGCAGGGCGGCCGGCGTGACAATGCCGGCTGCGAGATCCTGGAACTGTTCCGCCATTGATAACCGCTGGGCCAGGTTCTGCCACTCTCCACTCAGGATGACGCCTGCGTGATGAATGAAAACCGGGACCGCGCAGAAAAGAGCGCCGAGGATGAAAGCTACCGTGAGATTGTCTGTGAGCAGGGAAGCGAAAAGGCCCAGCGAGAGCAGGGCGGCCCCCATCAGCCAGTAACCGAGATAGGTGGATGCGAGCATTCCCAGGTCCGGATTGCCGAGCCAGAAAAGAACGATCACATTACTCAAGGAAAACAGTAAAGCGACCGTGTAAATGGCGAGCGCAGCCAGGTACTTGCCCAGGACGATGTCGACATCCGACGCGGGAAGAGTCAGAACCAGCTCGTCCGTGCCGTAGCGCTTTTCCTCCGCCCACAGGCTCATGGTAATTGCAGGAACCAGGAAGACCAGAAGATACGGGAAAAACCGGTTCAGCTGGTCGAGATTCGCCAGGTTCGCCGCAAAGAAGTCCTCTTGCCAGAAAGCGGCAATAGCGCTCAGAAACACGAAGATCGTGATAAAGACATATCCAGTGGGGCTGCTGAAGTACCCGAGAAGCTCCCTTTTGAATATTGCTGAAACAACACGTCCTCTCATGGACACTCCTCCGCAACGGGTTCAGTTAACGGTTGGTTCACAGTCGGAAGACTGCCGGTCAAACGGTAGAAGGCAGCTTCCAGAGTACGGTCGCCGGCAAGCATAGCATCCCGAGTACCGTCGAAAACGATGCGGCCCTCGTGAATCAGGATTACATGATCGGCCACCGCCTCAACCTCCTGAAGGATGTGGGTTGAAAGCAGAACACTCTTGGTCTTACCCAGCTCCCGGATAAGGTTGCGCACTTCGCGAATCTGGTTCGGATCGAGGCCGCTGGTCGGCTCGTCGAGAATCAGGATGTCCGGATCGTGCAGCAAAGCCTGAGCCATGCCGACCCTTTGCCGATAGCCCCTCGAAAGCTTTCTGATGCTTTTGTGGAGCACCGGCTCCAGGGAGCACTGAGCGACGACGGTATCTATCCGATTTCTGACCGCACCGCTCGTCAAGCCGCGGGCTTGTCCCAAAAACTTCAGAAGCGCCAGGGGGGTCATCTCGGGATAAAGAGGGCCGTTCTCAGGCAGGTAGCCGACTCGGGCGGCGAGCTCGATCCGCTTCTTGGAGACATCCATCCCCGCCAGGCGGGCGGTCCCTTCGCTGGGGGACTGGTAACCGGTGAGGATTCGCATGGTGGTTGTCTTGCCCGCGCCGTTGGGGCCGACAAAGGCCGCTACCTGACCGGGAGGGACTCCGAAGCTGACGTTCTGAATAGCTATGAACGCGCCATAGAATTTGGACAGACAGGAGGCCTCGATCATTAGTTCTGGGTGTATGGAATCCATAAAACTGAATATGGTAGCAGAAGTGTGAAGAGATGCGAGAAGCAGGTTGGGTGTGGGGCTTTCTTTCAACCGGCTTTTGTCAGATGTTCGAGGGTGGCGCCACGCGTGCTCTGAAGTGTGCTGATCAGAATATCGAATATCGAATATCGAATATCGAATGTCGAATGTCGAAGGAAGGGAAGCCTCTCATCTGAACGCTGTCATCGACGA
>RPQK01000002.1 GCA_003819755.1 Acidobacteriota bacterium
GACTTCTGACTTCTGACTTCTGACTTCTGACTTCTGACTTCTGACTTCTGACTTCTGACTTCTGACTTCTGACTTCTGACTCCGACTTCTATTTGAGAAGCCCTCGTAGATACTCCCTCCGCATCTTCGCAATAACTTTGATCGGGATATCTTTCGGGCAGACGGCTTCGCACTCGCCGTGGTTTGAGCAGTTGCCGAACCCTTCCAAGTCCATCTGTCTGATCATCCGCAATGCACGGATCCGCCGTTCCGGTTCGCCCTGTGGGAGACTCGCGAGGTGAGTAATCTTGGCGCCGGTGAACAGCGCCGCGGAACCATTCGGGCACGCGGCGACGCACGCGCCGCACTGGATACAGGCGGCGGCGTCCATCGCCTCCTCGACCTGCGGCTTGGAGATTGGAAGGGAATTGGCGTCGGGCGCGCCGCCCGTATCGACTGAGATGAAACCGCCGGCCGCGATGATGCGATCTAGAGCGCTCCGGTCAACCACCAGGTCTTTGATCACCGGGAAGGCCCGCGCCCGCCATGGCTCGATGGTGATTCGGTCACCGTCCTTGAAGTGGCGCATGTGCAGCTGGCAGACCGTCGTCCCGTCCTGATGCCCGTGGGCGGAGCCGTTAATGACCATGCCGCACATACCGCAGATGCCTTCGCGGCAATCGTTGTCGAACTCGATCGGCAATTCATCTTTTTTTATCAGATCTTCATTTAGAACGTCGAGCATCTCGAGGAACGACATGTTGGGGGAGACGTCGAGCAGCTTGTAGTCGACGAATTTCCCCTCGACATTCGGCCCCGCTTGCCGCCAAATCTTCAGATAGAGCGTCATTCCCTGGTGTTTTCCCTGGTCCATTCTTCACCCGTTACTTATAGGTCCGTTGCGTAGGCGCGACGTACTCGAAATTGAGCGGTTCCTTATGGAGAAGAGGTTCGCCCTTCCCGCCCGTATACTCCCAGGCAGCCACGTATGAGAAGTTCGCGTCGTCGCGTTTAGCTTCTCCCTCCGGCGTTTGCGAATCTTCCCGGAAATGACCGCCGCACGACTCCTTGCGATGTAAGGCGTCGAGCGCCGTCAATTCACCCAACTCGGTGTAGTCGGCAATTCGGCTGGCCATCTCCAGGTTTTTGTTGAGCATGTCATTGCTCCCCGGCACTTTCAGATCCTGCCATAACTCCTCCCGAACACGGCGGAGCTCCTGTATCGCGTGCTTGAGGCCAGCCTCGTTCCGGGCCATCCCCACGTAGTTCCACATGATCTGCCCGACCTCCCGGTGAAACTCCCTGGGAGTTCTGCGGCCCTTGATCGAGAGAAGCGTTTCCAACCGCGCTCGAGCTTGATCGGCGCATTGTTTGAATTCCTCGGCGTCCTCTGAGGTGGGACGAAAGGACGAGGTGGCGATGTAATCTCCGAGGGTGTACGGGATGATGAAATAGCCGTCCGCGAGTCCCTGCATCAAGGCGCTCGCGCCCAGGCGGTTGGCACCGTGATCCGAGAAATTCGCTTCACCGAGAATAAAGAGCCCGGGAATGGTGCTCATCAGGTCGTAGTCGACCCACAATCCGCCCATCGTGTAATGGACGGCGGGATAGATCCTCATGGGCGTGCGGTACGGATCTTCGCCCGTGATCCGGTCGTACATGTCGAAGAGGTTTCCATACTTCTCGCGAATATAGTCGACCCCTTCGCGCTTGATCGTGTCCTCGAAATCCAGGAAGACAGCGAGTCCGGACTCGCCCACGCCCCGTTCCTCGTCGCATACCTCCTTGGCGCTGCGGGAAGCGATGTCACGCGGAACAAGATTCCCGAAGCTCGGATACTTGCGCTCGAGATAGTAGTCCCGTTCGCCCTCCGGGATCTGGCTGGGCGGGCGCGGATCTCCTTTCTTCCTGGGCACCCACACCCGGCCGTCGTTACGCAAGCTTTCGCTCATGAGGGTCAGTTTGGACTGGTGTTCACCAGAAACCGGGATACAGGTGGGGTGGATCTGTGTAAAACATGGATTCGCAAAAAACGCGCCGCGCTTGTAGCACCGCCAGATCGCCGAGGCGTTGGAGTTCACGGCGTTCGTGGAGAGGTAATAGGCGTTACCGTAGCCGCCGGTCGCAAGCACGACCGCGTGGCCGACATGGCGCTCGATTTCGCCAGTCAGAAGGTCGCGAACCACGATACCGCGAGCCTTTCCATCAACCAGCACGAGGTCCAGCATTTCGCGGCGGGGCAAGCAGACGATCTTCCCCTTGTCCACCTGGCGCATCATCGCCTGGTAGGCCCCTAGAAGCAGTTGCTGACCAGTTTGGCCCCTGGCGTAGAAGGTCCGTGCCACCTGGGTCCCACCGAATGACCTGGTCTCCAGCAACCCGCCGTACTCCCGCGCGAACGGGACCCCCTGGGCGACGCACTGATCGATGATGTTGACGCTTACCTGTGCCAGCCGGTAGATATTGGCTTCGCGGCCCCGGTAGTCTCCGCCCTTGACGGTGTCATAAAAGAGCCGCCAGATACTGTCGCCGTCATTGGCGTAGTTTTTGGCGGCATTGATGCCTCCCTGAGCCGCGATGCTATGGGCACGGCGAGGTGAGTCCTGAATGCAGAAGGCCAGGACTTCGTAACCGAGCTCGGCCAAGCTCGCCGCAGCGGAAGCGCCGGCCAGCCCGGTTCCAACCACGATGATCTTGAATTTGCGCTTGTTGGACGGGTTCACCAACTTCACTTCGAAACGCCGCTTCTCCCACTTCTCCTGCACGGGACCGCCGGGAATCCTCGCATTCAAGTTTCCATTGCTGCTCATAAAGGTGCTCCGGTGAGGTAGACCCAGATCGGTATGAAAACGAAGCCGACCGCGAGAGTAAGACCAACCAGCACTCCGAGGCCGTAGGCGACGGGCGTCAACCGGGGATGGTAAAGCCCGAGAGACTGGAAGGCGCTCCAGAAGCCATGGCGCAGGTGAAAGCCGAGGAGCACCATCACGACAACGTACCAGACCACGTAATACGTGTTGCTGAACGTCTCGATGACAAGTCGTCGCATGTCTCGCACCTGGTCCCCATCCAGGGTCACCACGTAGCCCTGCTGAATGTTTGGTCCATACTTGAACGTGTAGACATGCAGGGGAATAAATACGAGCAGAACGAGCCCTGTCCAGATCATGGTGCTGGAGGAGATGGTCTTCTTGCTCGGTTTTCCGCGGGTCTTATACACCGCATAGCCCTTGGATCTTGCCTGCCAATTATCGAACGTCACCAGGATGGCCGAGAAAATATGAACCAGAAGGCCGATCAACAGGACGATCTCGGCGGCGATCAGAGGAAAACCGAGTCCGACAAGAGTATGGGAGTATCGGTTGAAAGCGTCGTGATCGGCGGAAAGCAAAAGCAAGTTCCCAATCAGGTGAGCGATCACAAACACCGTCCAACCGAGGCCGGTGAGGGCCATGAAGTACTTCATGGCGACAGTCGACCCAAACGGTGAGGAGCGTAACGACATATCTGGCTTCTCCCTGGTGGCGCATCCATAGCCTGCCGAGCCGCAAGCGCAGCGCTTTTTTGCGGAGCGCGCCGGATACGAAGCTAAGCACCGGGACTGGCCGCATTTGTGCCTTTGAACCTCGTACCCGACGCCCTCCGCAAAAAAGCGCTGCGCTTGCGGCTCTGCAGACGAATCGTGCGTCTACTAAGGGTTAAAGATAGACCGTGGCTCCCGTTAGAGTCAAATGAGGCGGGGGGCAGAGGAGAGGCGCACAGTGGGTTCCTTAAACCAAGCGAATCGCTACTGTGGTTTCAGGTTGTGGGGCTTCTGTTGCACCGGCGCGTGACCCTATAATTCGTTTTGGGCCCCCATGGCGCCTGCTTAATGACCCATTCAGGATGCCGATGCTTGCTCGAATTCTAGCGCTCTTAACGCTTCTTACACTCTGTGCTTCGCTACGAGCAGCAGCTCCGGATTCGCCCACCGTTATCGCAAAAGTCACGCCGGACAAGGTGCAGTTGGACGGCCATCTGGATGAGCCGGCTTGGCGATCAGTCACTCCGGAAGCAATACTCGTCCAGCAATCGCCGGAACCGGGGCAGCCGACCCCTTATGACACGCGAGTTACGGTCCTCATAACCGGCGACACTCTCTACTTCGGCTTTGACTGCAAGGATCCCGATCCGCGTGGCATTGCCATCCATACCATGCAGCGGGATGGCTTCATGATGGGGGACGATAATGTAACGATTGCGCTCGACAGCTATGGCGATCGGAGAACCGGTTATTTCTTCCAGATCAACGCGGCCGGGGCGCGCGTCGACGGGCTGATCGCTGATCCCGAAAATGCCTCCCTTGATTGGGACGGAGTATGGGATGCCCGAACCGCGAAAACCGTGGACGGCTGGACGGCTGAAATCGAGATCCCTTCACGCAGCCTAAACTTCACGCCCGGTCTTCAACGCTGGGGATTGAACCTTGAGCGATTCGTCGCACGAAAAAGGGTAACGCTCCGATGGAGCTCGCCGACCCTCGACTCTTTTATCACAGACTTGAGCCGAGCCGGGAACTTGAAAGGGGTTGCCAGCCTGGAGCAGGGCCGCGGCCTGGAAGTCGCCCCCTACGCGATAGGGAAAATGAGCGGCGAATTCCGAGGCAGTGATCGAGTCTGGCAGGGCACAGAAGGCCTTGATTTCACTTGGCGCATAACGCCCCAGCTGGCCTCTGTTTTTACGATCAACACGGACTTCGCCGAAACCGAAGTGGATGCCCGGCAGATCAACCTGACCCGTTTCCCCTTGTTTTTTCCCGAGAAGCGGGCCTTTTTTCTGGAAGGCGCGAACCAGTTTGAATTCGGGCTCTCCCTCGGAGAAACCTTTATTCCCTTCTTCAGTCGCCGCGTCGGCCTGCTCGAAGGCCAGCAGGTCCCGCTTGGCGGAGGCCTGAAGCTCAACGGCCGGATGGGCAAATGGAACCTGGCCGTGCTCGACGTCCAGACTCGAGACACGCCCCTGGCGCCGGGCACGAATCTCTTTGCCGGACGCGCCTCTTACGACGTCAACTCCCAACTGCGTGTGGGAAGCATCGTTACCCATGGCGACCCGAACGGCTTGGACCAGAATACTCTGACCGGCGTAGACGCGGTCTGGCGGACGTCGGAATTCAGGGGCAATAAGAACCTTCAAATTGGGGCTTTCGCCGCCATGGCCTCCGGAGACGTTCCCGACGGAGATCGCGGCGGCTGGGGCTTCAAGGTGGACTATCCGAATGATTTCCTTGATTGCTTCACCATCATGAATCGGTTCGGCGAAGCGCTCGATCCTGCCCTGGGTTTCCTTCCCCGCCCGGGTACCCGCCAGTACCGCGGCGGGTGTTCAATCAAGCCCCGGCCGCGCAAGGACAGCCGTTTCGGGTGGATACGCCAGGCTTATTTCCGGAGCTACTACACGAGATTCACTAACCTTGACGGAGTCAACGAGTCGTGGGAGTACACCCTGACTCCAGTGGAATTTCAGCTGGAATCCGGCGAGACCTTTTCACTCACCTATTCGCCTCAGTATGAATTCCTGCCCGAGCCCTTCGAGATCAGTGACGGCGTGACTCTTCCGTTGGGAGGGTACCGCTTCAACCGTGTTCAGATTGAGGCAGAGACTAGCGAGCACCGCCCGTGGCAGATCGAAACCGAGATTGGACTGGGCAGTTTCTACAACGGGCATCTGACCCAATGGGCCAGCCAACTGAGCTGGACGTCGAACGAGGGTCGTTGGCAGTTTCGTCTTGAAGTGGAGAACAACTTTGCTACGTTGGCGCAGGGCAACTTCGTTCAGCGATTGTGGCAGCCGCAGATCGCTTTTGCCTGGAACCCGAACATCGTGCTCACCAGTTTTGTCCAGTACGACACCGAATCCCAGAACCTCGGCACTAACACGCGACTACGCTGGACCTTCAGCCCCGGCAGGGATTTGTTTGTCGTCTGGAATCGCGGCTGGCAACGCTTGCTGCCCTCACGGGACCTTTCTCTGCTGCCCGAGAACGAGATGCTGGCGATCAAGCTGCGGTGGACGTTCAGGATGTAAAGATGGGATAGAAAAAGGACCTCAACGACCCCAAGGACCCCAAGGACAGAGCAAAGCCAGCTCTGTCCTTGGGGTCCTTGAGTCCTTGAGGTCCTTTCTCAAGTATGATGTGTAGAAACATGCGATACCCAATCGTCACGCTCCTTCTGATTCTGCTTGGTGCCACCAGCGCGCCTTTCGGACAACCCAGCCAGAAGGAAGCACGGGAAATCATCGATAAAGTAGACCGCCTGCTGCGGGGGGATTCGTCATTGGGATGGGTGGAGATGACCGTGGCCACCCGGCAATGGAAGCGGACAACCGAGCTCAGGATTTGGTCCGAAGGCACCGAGAAGGTGCTCGTCCGCGTGGAGGCGCCGAAGAAAGACCAGGGCACGGCAACCTTACGCGTCGGCGACAACATCTGGAACTACCTCCCCAAGATCGATCGGGTGATCAGAATTCCCACCTCGATGATGATGGCCTCCTGGATGGGATCACATTTCACCAACGATGATCTCGTTAAGGACAGCCGGCTCATTCGCGACTACGACATCAAGATCGATTTCGAGGGAACCAGGGATCGCGTCGAGGTATATGAATTCTTCCTCACTCCGCGGCCCGAGGCTCCGGTGGTCTGGGGACGAATCATCTACCAAATCCGCAAGTCCGATCTGATGCCGATCTCGGGGAAGTTCTACGGAGAAGACGGCCAACTGAAACGGGTTGCGAACTTCTCCGAGTACGAGACCATGGACGGCCGCCTCGTCCCGACCCGGATGCGAATGTCCCCCGAGGACAAACCCGGTGAGTACACCGAGATGAAGTACAAGGAACTTGATTTTGACGTGAAGATCCCGGAAAAAGTGTTCTCCCTGAACTCGCTGAGAGGATCATGATCGTTGTCCGGCTGGGGTGGAGAAATCTCTGGAGAAACTCGCGGCGCAGCCTGATCACCATAGCCGGCATCGCCTTCGCCTTTGCTTTCCTGATCGCGATGATTGGCCTCGCCCGCGGCCTGGTCGTCCAACTGCTGCGCAACGGCACCGAACTGATGGTTGGGCATATCCAGATCCACGATCGGGACTACCTGCCCGACCGCGACATTTACGAGACGGTCGGCAACCTGGAAGGGCACGACTGGCCGCGACTGCTCGAGCGGCTGGAACGACATCCGCAGATCCTCGCCGTTTCGCCCCGGGTTTTTGGGTTCGGACTCCTGTCGACCGGGGAACAGTCGGCCGGGGCCCAGATTATTGGAGTCGATCCCAGGCATGAGGCTGAAGTAAGCCGGCTCGTCGATGCCAATGCCTTGGCCAAGCTCAGGCCAGGATCCCTGCTACTCGGCGTTACACTGGCCCAGGAACTGAATGCCAGCGAAGGCGACGAAGTCGCAGCCGTAACGCAAGCTGCGGACGGGACTCTGGGCAACGAGTTGTTTAAGGTCGCCGGGATTGTGCGGACCGGACTCGCTTACCTGGACCGTTCGGTCGCCTTTTCCAGGATAGACGATCTCCAGCTACTGCTCGCCCTTGAGCCGAGCCGGATCCATGAAATTGCGATTCGCATTCAGGACCCGCTTGGCGCGGCGGAGGTCGGCCGGCAAATAAGCCAGATGCAGGGCCTGCCGACCGGCATTGTTGTCCAGACCTGGCGAGACCTGTTGCCGCAGCTGAGCGAGTACCTGGAGCTGGCGGGCGGGGCCAATGCCTTCATCATCGGCCTGGTCGTCATTTTCGCGGCTTTCGGCGTTCTGAATACGATGATGATGGCGACGTTCGAGAGAATTCGGGAAATCGGGATGCTGAACAGTTTCGGTATGCGACCGGCCCTCATCACGCTCACGATCATGCTGGAGGCCCTGTTCCTCGCACTTCTTGGGCTGGCCGCCGGTTTCGGGGTCGGAGCCGTAATGATGCACTATTTCTCGGTCTACGGACTCGACCTGACTCGCTGGACCGGCCAGCTGACGATGGTCCAAGCCCGGGTCGACCCGGTGCTGAAGGCCGCCTGGAACTGGAACGCGGTCATAGGTGCGGCCATCAGCCTTTGCGTGGCCACCCTGATTGCGGCATATTTGCCGGCTCGAAGAGCCGTGCGGGTTGATCCGGTCGAAGCCCTGCGAGCACCGGTGCTGCAGTAAGCCGGCCGCAGGCCGACAGCTGACGGCCGACAGGCTGACAGGCTGACAAACTGACAAACTGACAGACTGACAGACTGACAAACTCACAGACTGACAGCTTGACAGAATCACGATCGTTTGGTCAGTCTGGTCAGCCTGGCAGAGTTTGTCAGCCTGTCAGCCTGTCAGCCTGTCAGTTTGTCAGCCTGTCAGCCCTGTCAGTCTGTCAGTTTGTCAGTTTGTCAGTCTGTCAGTTTGTCAGTCTGTCAGTTCGTAACATGAACGCCCTTCGTATCATCATCATCATCGCCTGGCGGAATCTCTGGAGGAATCCGCGCAGGACCGTCCTGACTGCGGGGACAGTGTCACTTGGCCTGGGCTTGCTGCTCGTCTTCCTTGGTATCGGGGATGGGAGTCACCGTCAGATGATCCAGGGAGCCGTCCGGCTGGGTGGGGCGCACGTAGCCGTGCAGGCCGTGGGATACCAGGAGCGTGGGGGCATTGAGCGAACCCTCTCAGCGGAACAGATCGCCCGGGTCTCTTCATGGGCCCAGTCAAACCGCAAGCAGCTGGGCATCACCCAGGTGCTGTCGCGGGTCTTTGCTTCCGGGCTCGTCTCTTCGGCCGACGGTGCCACCGGGGTGCGGGTTATCGGGCTGGAACCCGCCAAGGAGAAAGGGGTGTCGTCCTTTCACGAGAAGCTGATCCGAGGAGACTTCCTGATATCGACACGGGACAACACGGCAGTCATCGGCGAAGGTGTGGCACGTAAGCTGAAGCTTGAGCCTGGTGAAAAATTCGTCCTGATGGTCCAGGCGGCCCATTCTCCCGAGATCCAATCGCTTCTGCTGCGGGTGGCGGGAGTTATGCGGACCGGGCTGGAGGATTTCGATCAGGCGACCATCCTCATTCCCTTGCCCACGGCGCAACAACTGCTCAAGCTCGGAGACGAGGTACACCAGACGGCCATCGTGCTCGACCAACTCGAGCACTCGCAAGAGGCCGCCGAAGACGGCAAGCGGAGGCTGGGTCCAGAGGTCGAAGTCCTGAGCTGGCTCGATCTGATGCCGGAGCTTCGCGATTTCATAAAGATCGACGATGGCGGCAGCTATGTGTTCAACAGCCTTTTCTTCATGATCATCGCTTTCCTGGTCGCCAATACCCTGCTGATGTCGGTGCTCGAACGGCGCAGGGAATTCGCATTGCTCGATGCCCTCGGATTCACCCCCGTGCGCCGGTTCTTGCTCGTGATCCTCGAAGCTGTCTGGATTGCGCTTCTTTCCGTCGCGGCAGGCACCGGACTTGGTTATGCCGGGCATCTTTATTTTTACCACCGGGGACTCCCCCTCTCGCTGTTTTACAGCTCAGAGGTATCGGCCGGCGGTGCTCTCATCGACCCGGTCATTTACTCACATCTGACTTGGACGCGCATTTTCGGAGCGGCGCAACTGGTTTTCGCTCTGACTTTCCTCCTGGCGCTCCTTCCCGCCTGGCGCGGTGCAAAGGGGCAGGACGCTCATTTACTTGGTCAGGCATGAGCAATAGCAAAACAACAGGCAGTCTGTTACGACTGGAAGGCGTTTCGAGGCAGTACACCCAGGGTGAGGAGACGGTTCACGCGCTCCGGGATGTGACCTTCGAGGCAGACGGGGGCGAATTTATCGCGATCGCCGGTCCCTCGGGATCGGGGAAGACGACGCTCTTGAATCTGTGCGCGGGATTGGACCGTCCCACCGCAGGGAAGGTCTGGCTGGGCAACCGGGATTTGTCCGAGCTGAACCGCCATCAACTGGCACGCCTGCGGTTGGAGGAAGTAGGTTTCATCTTTCAGGCTTTCAACCTGATACCCGTACTGTCGGCCGAGGAGAACGCGGAATTCATCCTGCTGCTTCGCGGCATGGCGGGCGAGACGCGCCGAGCCAAGATTCGAGCTCTCTTAAAAGAGGTGGGGCTGGAGGGCCTCGAATCGCGGCGCCCCGGTCAGCTTTCCGGTGGACAGCAGCAACGCGTCGCAGTCGCACGGGCCATCGCGGCCGAGCCAAAACTGGTGCTGGCCGACGAACCGACGGCGAACCTCGACACCGAAACCGCGTTCTCGCTTCTGAACCTGATGGACCGGCTGAACCGGGAACACGGAACGACGTTCCTCTTTTCGACCCACGACCCCCGGGTGATGCAGCGAGCCCACCGCATCATCCATCTCCTGGATGGACGGATCGAGAGCGATGAGCGAGTTGCTGTCGAACAGGCGTGAGTCTTCTTTGAGGCCAGCGGCAGATACTGAGATCTGTGCGCGTTTTTCCACCCCGAAGGGGGCGCGACCCCTTTGGGGTGGAAGAACAACTCCCCTGCTCGCCCTCCTTGTGACTTCGCTCTTCGTCCCCTCCACCTGCCTCGCCCAGGACTTCAAGCTCGGCGCCTCTGTCCGCGGGTTCGGCTTCTACTCCCTCGAAGAGAGCCTTTTCCAGAAACGTCGGGACTCGGAGTTCTTCATCTTCCGTCTCGTCCCGGAAGTCTCTTTCGGTTCAAAGGTCAAAATTGAGACTCACTTCGTAACCGATTTGGTCTCTCCGCCGGCAACCCCTGCCGCGGCCATAGCCACCGGGGCGAGCCGCACCTATCTGAATCTGGACCGAAGCCTGGTTAATCGCGAGGAACTGACTATTAACCTGGGGTTTGACCGCCTGAACATCCAGATTCACACGGGCGCTTTTGACCTGGTCGTCGGGCGGCAGGCCATCACTTGGGGCGTCAACTACTTTTGGCCGGCCCTGGACCTGTTTGCACCGTTCGCCCCTGGCCGTATCGATCGGGACTATAAGCCAGGCGTAGACGCCGCCCGGCTGATCGTACCGCTCGGGGCGTACTCGGAAGCACAGGTGGTCGGCGCCATACTGGGCCCTGACGGATCAAAGGACGCGGCCGTAGGAGGATTGGTCCGTTGGAACGTGCATACAGTCGATTTCGGGTTCATGGGAGGACAGTTCCACGAAGACAAGGTGGCAGGTGCGTTTCTTTCGGCCAACATCGCCGGTACCGGGGTCCGGGGTGAGATCTCATGGACTCAGTCCGGCGACCCCGGGGACCGGGCGATCGACCGGGGAGTATTCTGGCGGGGATCGGTGGGAATCGACCGCCAACTGACACCCACAGTGACGCTCATTTTCGAAACGGCGTGGAATCAGTATGGCGCCGCCAATGCCGAGGAGTACCTGCTGTTCCTCAACTCCGACCGGTTGAGACGAGGCGAGATAAACGCGCTGGGCCGCCACCATTCGGGAACGTCCTTGACGTGGCGTTTTCATCCGCTCTGGGCTTTCAGCAGCACCGCCCTGATCGGGTGGGACGATCCGTCAGCGATGTGGATACCATCGTTCGTTTGGTCTACCGGTAACAACTCGGAGCTGCTGATGGGGGGACAATTCGGCTTGGGGAAAGAGCCGACGCCGATCGGGTTCCCGCAAAGCGAGTACGGCAGCTCGCCCCACACGGTGTTCGCGGCATTTAAGACGTACTTCTAAAGGACCTCAAGGACTCCAAGGACTCCAAAGACAAGAGACGGCTTCCTTGAGGTCCTTGGGGGTCCTTGGGGTCTTTGAGATCTTTTCTCCTGGAACCCTTATCACTCCCCCGAACGACAGCCGGTGATCAGTGCGGTTTTCCCGCTCCAGGTCGACGATGATCGCGTCCCACTGGAGGGCGCGGATGGCGAAACCGGAAGCCAGCCGGACATCACGTGCCGGAGGGGTTTGGGAGTAGGGGGCTATTCTCCTAACCGGAATCTGACTTCGACCGTGATAGTGATTTCGCCCGGCTTTCCGTCAATCTTCGGCTTGTCGAACTTCCAGCGTCGAAACACTTCAGCGGTCGGTTGGGCCAGTTTGGGGTGCCCCGAAACCGTGCGCACGTCTTTAACACTTCCGTCCTCCGCCACAAGCAACTCGAGAAAAATCTTTCCCTCAACCCTCGCCTGTTTGGCTTCCTCGGGGTAAGCCGGCTCAATCACCTTCTGGACGCCCACCGGGACGTTCGTGTTGATTTCGTATTCAACCGCCTGTTTTCGCGCTCTTACTCCCGCTCCGATCGCGAATTGAAGGCCCTCGACTCCCGCTCGTTGGAACATTCCCACTATGTCATGGCCGAAAGGAGACAGTTCCTCGTAATCGTGGTCGATTTTCAGCCTTGCCAGCTGCTGGTTAAACTCGCGCGCGCTCGACACAAATCGATCCTGAGAACCGCAGATGATACGAATCGCGAGACGATCACGGATCTGGTCGGCGTTCTTGTCCAGCAGTCCCTGGGGGCTCTCCGCTACGAAACTCGCCTTATCGCCTCGGGTCATCTTAATCACGTTGGGTTCGTTGGCCACGACACCATCGGGCGGGAAGATTCCCGCATAGGAAACGACCGAGGAGAAAAGGTCAGGATACTTGAAGGCCAGCCTGAGGCAGCCGAACCCGCCCATCGACATGCCCGCGATGTGCCGGCCGCTCCGAGTCGGAATGGTGCGATACTTCCCGTCAATGTGCGGTATCAGCTCTTTGATGACGAGGGTCTCGGCAGGATAGCGTCCATCCGGCGAATCCAGGTAGAAGGCCTGGCCAAGACCATTGGCAAAGACGATGATCAGCGGTTCCAGCTGGCGGCTCAGGATTGCGTCATGCGCAAAAACGGCCTGAGAGATGTTTGTGTATTCGTTGTTGTTCCGGCCGTGAAGCCAGTAAACAACTGGGAACCGTTTGGAAGGGTCGGCATCGTAGCCGGGCGGAAGGAAGATGTTGTAGCCGACATCGAGGCCCAAGGCTTGGCTTCGGAATAGGCCACGGCTGACGATCGGCTTCCCATCAACGACAGGGAAAGGACGAACCTCAAGCCAGGAAGGGGGTCTGGCAGCTGGATCGACAGTCTCTTCAGCCGGAAACGGGACAACGGGCGCGTAGCCGGTGCGCCTCGCAACCTCGACGACTTTCGGATCCGGGGTGATCTGCTTCGGCGCGTCGGCCGCAAAAACTGACAGCACCGCAAAGGCACACCAAAATAAACGGGCAATACCGCCTCTGAAAGAAAGCATAGGCGGCCATTGTTCACAGATGGGTCGGGAGATACAACTGAAAAGGCGAGGTATCCCAGAGCCGCGTACGCGCAAAGCGAAGCGGCTCTGGGGAAGGTGCGGAGCATCTTACCAGCGGTTTCGACCGCCGCCACCGCCGCCGCCGTTGCGATTCTCGCGCGGGCGCGCTTCGCTTACGGTCAGGCTACGGCCGTCGAATTCCGTGCCGTTGAGTTGCTGAATCGCCTTTTCGCCTTCTTCTCGCGTCGACATCTCGACGAAGCCGAAGCCTCTTGAGCGTCCGGTGTCACGATCGGTCACAAGCGAAGCCGATTCGACCCGGCCCGCCTGCGCGAAGAGATCCTCGAGGTTCGAGCTGGAGGTCTGATACGAAAGGTTGCCGACATACAGTTTCATGGACATTGACAGTTTCCTTCTCCAAACAGGAGACAAAGGGAAGCTTGAACAGGATCTGCTTCGAACATTGGCGGGAAGAGATACATTGACGAGCTTCGAGTTTTAGTTTTCCGGCTACTCTCTTTCTCTAACCCAAACGCGCCCGCCAATTGCAGCGTTGCGGGGAAACAAGCGAGAGCAAATCAGTCCTCAGTGTAACACGGAACTTCCTGATGTCTAGAGGCAGCTCGAAACAGGCGCCGGTTTTGGGGGATCTTCTATTCGAGTTCGAGGCGGACGACGTCCGGGTTCCGTGCCGTTTGGCCGAGGTCTTCGAAGTACACCTTGATTTCCGGGCACGGCCCGAAGACTCGGAACAAATTCCCGCCATCCGAGTACCAGACAAAGTCGGGATTGCCCGTCCGGGCAATCAGGATATGCCCGGACTCACAAAATCGCTGGGACCGGGCCGCATCGGTGAACCGTTCGAGCAGCTGTTTGGAAGTCCGAGCCGAGGTTACCGGCCAGGAGATATGACGGTTGTTCGCAATGCCAACCCCGGTGCTAAACATGTAGGCAAGAACGATGCTTGGCACGATGAACTTCCAGCGCGTTTCGAGAATCCGCCTGACGAAGACTCCAAAAAGGAGCGAGAGGCCGAACACCGAGAAATACAGGTTGTGCTGCATGACTTTGCCTGCCAGAGGCAGGACGGGAGCCAGTGCCAGCAGGAAGGAGGCCAGCCCCAGAATGACGAACCGGTCCCTTCTTCTCAGGCCTGACACAACGGCCGCGCACAAGGCCAGTGCGATCGGCAACATAAACACGGTGGCTGCCAGGGTGGGCAACGGGTAGGGGACTCCGATCTTCGGCATGGATGCAGACCGGACCAGGCCCGGCAACATCAAGTCGGCCAGGCCGCTTCCCTGGGGAAGGTTCACAGCCCACCAAAAGTACTTCACTTTCGGGATGAGCGAACCGACAGCCAATGAAGCGCGGTAAGGGTGGTTCGTATCGTCCGGATAGAGGTTCCCGCGGAGGTAGAACATGAACGCCGTGAACAGAACGCTGACGGCCAAGAAGGGAAGGACTGGCTTCAACAGGGCTGTCCATCGCCTTTCCCCGCCTGGCCGGCCCGCCCGGAACCACTCATAACACAGCAGCACCGCCGGGAACACAACCACGGTTTCCTTGTTTCCCAGCCCGAGGACAAAGAGAACGAGTGCGGAGATCCAGCCTCCCGCACCGCGTCTTTTCATGTACACGAGGAAAGCGCTGAGAAAGAAAAAACATCCGGCGAAATCGGGAAGGAAAGTGATTCCAAAGGTGATGAAGAAATTGCACCGATGAAGAGCGAAGAAAAACGCCGCGCTAAGAGCCACCGTTGAATCGGCATGCAACTCCCGGGCGATCCGGTAGACTAGAAAAATATTGGCAGCATGAAAGAGCAGAGGGATCAGGTGATACCCGGCCGTGCCTGAACCAAGCAGGGGGTGGAAAACAAAGGAAAACAGGACCAGGCCAAGGGGCCGATATTGACCTCGGTCATCCAGGCTGAAAAAGGCCGATGCCAGGTCCGAGAGTGAATCGAGACGGCGACCGAAATAGTAGATAGCGTCGGGGCTGAAGAACTCCGAGAAGTTCCAGGTAAAGAAGCCGAACGTCGAGAAGACGATAACAACAAGAACTTTATTTGTGATTCCCCCCACTCTCCGCCTCGCCACCGTGGAGAGTAGCACCAGGGATCACAGGCGGCAAGGAAGAATTCTTCAGCAGGAATCTTACGTAGGGTCTTTTACACGGGCTAAGAGTCTGCCCACTCGATCTCGTCACCGACTCTGATCGGGCCGCCGGTCAATACCTCTCCGTAGGCGCCGCCGTTCCACGGAGCCGACATGCTGGCCCTCAGGCCCGGCAAGGCTTCTTCCATCCTTTCGCAGGGCTTGGTCTCGCCACAGATTCGAACCGTGCACGCGCCGATCTGAAGAGTCTTTCCTCGGCTGTCAATCAGGTTAATTCCTTCGACCAGGAGATTAGCCCGGCGAGTGGAAGGATCAAGGTCGGACCGTAGCTCCGCCATCATTTTCGCCCACCGCTCCGACTCCAGGATGGTGACTTGTCGCCGGCCCCCTTGATCCGCACTATCTTCTAGACCCGCGCCGGCGACGAGGAGGCCCGATTCGTGCGGGTCCATCGGCCCGCGGTGAGCCCGTTTCACCCAGATCCTGATCAATTTGCCCATCCGAAAAGTATACGTCATGGAGAAAACCGAAGTTGCCGGCAACCGTGGGTCCCATCTCCAGATTGGGACCGTGCAGTCGCACCTAATGCTCCAGACTTCCCTCTCTTGGATCTCCGGTTGGCGTGCAGGCTTTAATCGCACGGTCCCATCGGGAGATGGGACGCACGGTTAGCGGCAACTTCGATTTTCTCACACCTCCCGACCGAGGCGGCCGGGGTCAAACTGGTAGCGTCACCGCACGGCCAATCCAACCCGAAAAACCAGGATGTGAGAGTCGTTGGCGTTGTGGTAGTGATCCCTGACCTCCAGCCGCAGTCCGTATTTCGGCTTTAGCCAGTGCATTACACCGCCGCCGAAGTGAGCCAGACCTGCCGCTTCGCTTCGGAATGCGAGCGCATACCCCCCGGTCACGAATGGGACTGTCCTTCCCTCGTGCCCGAACTGGTAAATCGCACTGGGGGCGAGAGTGAAGAAGCCATAGCTTGGCCCGTCGAGCGGAAAGAGATACGAAGCTTCGATACCGACTCCCAAGCCTTTGTAGAAGGTCCCCTCTGCCCCGCCCCCAGTCTGCATGATGCCTTCGGTCCAGCTCCGGCTCGCTTGCACCCCGGGACCGAAAAAGAAGTATCCGTCACCGGTGCCTTGGCGGCCGTCCGCTTGCGCGAGCGCCCATGTTGAAGCCACCAACGAAAGAGCCGCGATCTGTAGAATGGTCTTGACCATGATGTTTTCCCCCTTCGCGGGAACCGGTTGCAAGCGGCGTGCCTGGACAAAGGCCGTAAGTGACGGCTGACAAAGGGGAAAGTGCATCAGGATCGGGCACATACTGCCCACACAGGCTGCGCGTCGAGCCGCCCGGTCATGCGCATCTGAGGGTGGAGATCGGGTCGGTCAAAGCCGCGCGGCGCGCGGGCAGGTAGGCAGCAATAAGTGCAACCGTGCCAAGTAACAAACAACCACCCGCAAACGTGAACGGATCGGTTGCCGTGATACCGAACAGCCAGGCGGCGAGAACCCGGGTCAGTGCAAAGGAGCCCAGGAGCCCCAGCAACAGCCCGCAGGCAGTGAGAACTGCAGCCTCTCTGAGAACGAGGCCCAGGACACGCCGAGGGGAAGCGCCAACGGCGATCCGCACCCCCATCTCGTGCCTTCTCTCGCCCACTCGCTGAGACATAACCCCGAAGATTCCGACCGAGGCGAGAACGAGGGCCACGGCTGCCACGATCGTCAAGAGGTTGGTCATACGTCGACTGTAGGAGACAGTCGCGGACACCATATCCTCCATCGGTTTCGCATCGTAAACCGCCGCTTCTTTGTCGAACCGCGCCACCTCCAACCGAACCGCGGAAACTAACTGCGCTGTCGGCAATTCACTTCGAACCGCCAGCATACCGGTCGCCGGGAAGGCGTAGCAGGACATGTAGAGCTGAGGCATCGGATCCTCATGCAATCCGCTGTGTTTCGTGTCTCCTACCACTCCAATGACCGTGTACGAGGTGCCGGGAAAGCTCAGAGGCAGGCGTAATCGATGCCCGATAGGATTGCCCCCCGGCCAGCAGGCATCAGCCAGTGTCCGGTTGACGACGACCACCGGCAGGGTTCCCCAGCGGTCTGCCTCCGTAAAAACGCGGCCGTCTGCGAGCGGGATACCCATGGTTTTGAAATAGCCGGGGCTCACGGAGTAAAGACTGGCAAAAGGATAGTGGCCATCGCCAGGCACCGGGCGTCCTTCGGGGTGATAGGGGTGACTGGAAGTACTTCCCGTCATCGGGAGCGGATAGACGCTGGCCACGCTCTTTATCCCGGGCAGAGATTCCAGCCTGCGCAGCAGCTCCCTGTTGTAGACCTCCAATCCTTTGGCGTACTTCTCGAAGTCCATTCCCTGTGGTGTCATGGCTTCTCGGTAAAGGCGGATGGTCGCGCCCTGGAACCCCATTCCTACAAGGCCTTCCGTGTCAAAACCAGGTTTTGTCGTAGAGAGCCTTACGGCTGTGCGGAGCATGAGACCGGCACAGACAACGAGCATGAGAGCCATTCCGATCTCCACGACCGCCAGCGTCCGTCGAAACCGGTGATGGCCCGACCGGCTCCCGGGGCGTTCGCCGTCTTTAAGTGATCGAACCAGGTCAAAGGCTGAAAAGCGCAGAGCCGGGAAGAGCCCGAACAGGAGTGCCGTAACGCAGGAGAGCAGCAGTGTGAAGACGAGCACTGAAACATCTATCCTGACCAGGGGGACGATTTCCGGCGGAACAAAGGGGAGGAGGCTGGCTCGGACGGCATCGGCGAGCAGGAGGCCCACAATGCTGCCCTCCAACGACAACACCAGGCTCTCCGCCAACGTCTGTCGGACAAGGTCCTTCCTCTCAGCCCCGAGTGCTGCACGAACAGCGAACTCATGTTGCCGCTCGTGCAGCCGTGCCAGCAGGAGAGTGGCGACATTGGCGCATGCAATCAGCAAGACAAGCCCCACCACGGCGAAGAAAATCAGAACCACGCTCCGGGTGTTCCCCGCCACCCAGTCTCGAAAAGAGACGAGGGCCACCGACGGAGCGGCGGTTGGCCTTGGATACTGCTTATTGAGCTGTGCGGCGATCAGCTGCATCTCGGCAGACGCCTGCGCGGCGCCTATGCCGGGCTTCAAACGGCCCAGGACGGTGAGAGCATCGTGTTGATCGCGCGGCTCGTTTGCAGCTCGCGGATCAATCGGAAGGAAGAGATCCGCATCACCGGACAGCCGGAAACCCGAAGGGATTACTCCGACGATGTCGTGGCTTCGGCCCTCAATGTTGACAGCCGGACTCCCGTCCGCGCCCCGCTGGTGCCTTTGGTAGAAAGATTCCGTGACAATGACGACTGGCCTTCCCCCTGCTGAGTCTTCATGAGCGTTGAACGAGCGTCCCTCGAGAAAAGTCACTCCCAGCGTCGAGAATAAGTTCGCAGAAACCCACTTGCACGTGAAGCGCTCGGAATAGTCGCGCACAACCAGGCAGGTACCGGGTCGGTAGCAGGCCATTTGCTCGAAGCTCTTGCTCGTTTTCCTCCAGTCGAGGTATGTCGCGTAGGACGGCGGATAAGTCCCGTCCCTGGAGCCCTCCTGCAGGACAACCAGGCGACCGGGCTCACGGTACGGCAGATTCTTTATCAAGAGAGCGTTGACGACCGAGAAGATAGCCGTAGTAGCACCAATTCCGAGCGCCAAAGTCAGGATTGCGGCGGCCGTCAGACGAGGTTTCTTTAACTGAACTCTGAGGATTTGTTTGATTTCTGTTCTCAAGGACATAACAACGCTCCGGTGGCGTCCAACCAGGACGGCAGCAAAAACCGTGCCAGCTCTACCGAGGCGCTGGAACGACTCGAAAAAGCCGGCGGGCGTGTTGCCGGTAACGACCACTTGGCACCAAACCATTTTGAAGTTCGGCGGCAGAGGCTGATCTTTATACACATCTTGGAACCGACCCGGCTTGGAGGCGTCGCCCTGGGAGTGCAGGGGTCTCGCCCAATGCCATTTACTTTTTGGAGCGCGGGGCCGCCAGGCCATTTTGGAGTGCGGCGGCAACGAGAGGCCGACGCTTTATCAGGCCTCGAGCCGACGCCGCTTTCCCCTGTGCACAATCGATCCGGTTCAATGCTGATGCCGTTTGGCTCGATCCGGCATAGGGGAAAGCGGCGTCGCCTCGAGGCCTGATAAAGCGTCGGCCTCTCGTTGCCGCCGCACTCCAAAATGGTTTGGTGCTCAGCCTTCGACTAAGGCCTCCTCGAGTGGTCGGGACTACCAAGGACCACCTGTCCGCTTCCGGCATGAGTTGTGCGATCTTGGGAAGACCGAACGGACGAGGGTCTGGGGATGCAGCCGAAGCCTGAAACACCGTCAGCTCAGGACGACCCGACTGACTAAAAAGCCTCCAAGTCGTAACCGCTGCTCTGGATACCCTGCGTTCCCGTGTAGACGCGGACCGCACCGGTTTCAGTGTCAGTGATACGGACGGTGTACGCGACGTCGGTAAGAGATGCGAAAAAGACCCAGAATTTCCCGTTTACGGAGCGACCGTCGAGAATTTTCACGAGCAATTCAGCGTTCGATTTGTCGAAGAACCAGAAATAACCCGAGTCCCGGCTGAGCGGAATGCCGAAGGCTGTGCCGGTAGCACCCGCCGCCGTGGTCCAGTCCACCCGGACAGTAAAACGGGAATCGAGGACCATGTCCGGCGTCTCGGCGCTCTCGGCGGCTAGCACGGCGATCTCCTCCGGTCCAAGGGCTCGACTGTAGATCCGCAAGTCGTCAATCAGGCCGGCGTAATCCCCGGAGTGTCCATATTTCGAACTGCCCAGTTGCCAAACCACCTCCCGCATCTCGATATAGCGCTGGACGGTGCATACCGCTTGCCCGTCAAGGAAGAAACGGGTGTACTCCCCGTCATAGGTAAGAGCCAGATGATGCCAGACGCCCGGTTGCGCCTGTGCTCCTGCATCCACACTCGCGCCCAAGAAGTCACCCCCGATCCGGCCGCCGAAGACGTTCAGGGAGGCGTAGAGTCCGAAGACTTCCCCGTGTTGGTGGCTATAGGAATACCCGTACTGGTTGCTCAACAGGGGGTTCCCGTTGTCGGTGTCTTCCTTTCCGAGGTTGACCCAGGCCACGGTCGTTATTGGGCCCGACCGCATGATATCGGCGAGCAGGCCGTCGCCAAGGCGGAATGTCGTGCTCGCGGCTCCTTCCGCACCACCCGCGCATCCGCCCACGCGGCCCCCGGGTACAAAGGGAATCGCCTCATCAAGATGATTTTCGTACCCCGAGCTGTCCAGAGCGGTATTTGCCGGATCATCGAACTTCCAGTGACCAATCAGGCTCGGGTCACCCGCCGCCAAGCCGGTGTACAGCGGCGCGGCACCCGGTGTCGAATTGTCGGGAAAAGCACTGACGTCGTGAAACGATGCTTGCCTCCCCTGGCTGTTCTGGTACGTCTGAATCCGGCCGGTAACGAGATCCGTGATTCGCACGGTGAAAGCCACATCGGTCAGGGAGCCATAGAAGACCCAGAAGCTGTGATTGACTGACCGGCCGTCCAGGACTTTGACGAGCAGCTCCATGTTCGTCGGCTCAAAGAACCAGAAGTACCCGGAGTCTGCAGAGAGAACCCGTGCCGTTCCCTCTCCGGAGCCAAGCGTAGTTTGCCATTGCACTTCCACCTGGAACCGGCCGGCGTGAAGGTGAAGGACTCCCGGATCTTTGGTAACGGTTACCGGAGTGTAAGCGACATTGTCCTCAGCATTGTTGTCGGCCGGGGTGTCAACAACGACTTTGTTAGTCACAATGCCGGCAGCCGGGAGGCCGACTCCGACTCGCAGCAGAAAGCTGTCGCTTGAGCCGGCGGCCAGCGAAATCGTTCGACTACACGTTACCGAGGTCCCGGCGGCTGAACAGTCCCAGGAAGCGCCCTCGTGAGAAGTGAAACTCATACCGGCCGGGAGGAAGTCGGCAACAGTGATAGGTCCCGTAGTCGGTCCGGTCCCATTGTTGGTGACGGTCACTCGATAGGATGCTGATTTGGCGACCTCAAAAATCGAACTGGCGTCCTGAATCGGCTGGGTCGTCACCGCCAAATCAGGGAATTGCGCACCGGGCGCGTAGGTAGAGGCATAGAGGCCGCTAAGATCACGAGGATCACGGTCAAACTCATAGTCCTGATATCCAACGTAGAGGGTGGAGGCTGAACCGTCGAGGACCAACAGCGAGCTAAGGGCCGTCTTGTTTACAGGGGGCTCATATTGACTCCGGCATTCGAGACCCATCGGATTCCAGGTGTTTCCTCCATCCAAGCTCGTGTACACACTGCTGCCGATTCCAAACCCGTTTGTTCCCCGCAGTGCAAACAGATGAGTGGGGTCAAGCGGGTCAATCCAGATGGCTTCGGCCGGCTCGTACAGAACCAGATAGCCGTCAGCGACAATTGAGAATCCCTGGCTGTAGTCATACCAGGTCGCGCCACCGTCGGTACTCTTTAGGATGCCCGGCTCCAATCCGGTTGTCTGGCAGCGGCCGAGATAGATGTTCGCGGGGTCCGTCGGATCGAAGGTCAGGCACAAAGCGCGGTAGTTAATCCATTCATGCCAGGTTTCACCGCGGTCTGAGCTCCGATACACCTTCTCTGCTAACGCAATCATTGTCCCGTCAGGTGCCGCCTGAACAGAAGTTACCCAGCCCCCAAGCCCTCGCAAGTATGTGGTCCAGGTGAGGCCGCCGTCCGTCGATCTGCTCACTCCCTGGCCGCGGGTTCCGTAAAGAGTCGACGGCTGTGAGGGATGGATGAACAGTGAGGTCATGGGCGGAAAACTCGGGCATGACGTCCAGGTTGCTCCCCCATTCGTGCTTTTGAACCATCCTGTCTTCATTTCGTCGCCGCCGCCCAGCAAAGCGTAGACGGTATTTGGGTCGTGGGGATCAACCTGGAGAAACACGATGTTCGCGTGTCCGTACGGGCTCAGCAGATCCTGGCCGATCTGCTCCCAGTGGATCCCGCTGTCGGTCGTTTTGAAGATTCCTCGTCCTCGCCCTGACGGTCCATGGTTGGTACCCGCGTAGACGATGCTCGGATCGACAGGATCGGCCGCCAGCGTGAAAACCGAAAGCTTGTTCAGTCCTATCCGCGTCCACTTGTTGACACCGGCGTGGGCGGGCAGCCCGGCAATGACCAGGGCGAGTAAAAACGACGCGAGACGAACCAAGCACGGGATACCCATCTCCAACTCCTTCTCCCCCAAAGGCTAAGGTTTTTCGCCGCTATTGTACTGCTGAGCCACAGAATAATGCTAAAAATTTAGCGTTTTTTTCGTCTGTTCTGACCTTACGCCCCCTCGCGGCCTGGTGGCTTGCTTTATGCTGTGAGGGAGAAACGGGTTCGAACGCGGTTCCCGGCGCGGTGTCCGTTGACTCGCCTTGTCGCGCGTGGGTAGCCGTGGGCAGCCATCGCATAGGCGCCGACCAGCAGAAACTTATTCGTTTCTTCGACTAAGCTTTGTAACATCTCGTTGGGGCACTGGAGCTTCTCTTGAGGTGCTGCGCTCTCTCGTCTCCTACCCGACCTCGTACTGGGGGTATGCCTTGGCCTTCGGATTGTGCCCGGGTCGAAGCGGAGATACCAATGACCGACGATCCGAAAACGGCACGAGAGCGCGTGGAGGACTTCATCACCAGGAAGGCTGCCGAAGACGAGAATATTAGAGCGGAGCTGAAGAAGAATCCGCGGGCTGCGGTGGCCAAAGTAGGGATTGCCCTGCCGGAGGGCATTGAGTCAAGGTGGTCGAGGAGTCGCCGTCCGTGAAGTACATTGTGTTACCGACCTGTCCTTCGGATTTCGGAACTGAGCGAATCCGAGCTGGACAAGGTGGCAGGCAGCGGTCCGGTGTGGGAGTGCGAGTGCCCCTGGTACAGCGGCTGACGGCTTCATGCTGGAGCACACCATACACCGGTGTCTGGCGGTTTGTAAGCTCAATTCTGTGTCTGCGTCTGTCGCCGGTAGGACAAGAGGCTGATGTTTGATAGGCTGGCGGAGGAGATAGGATTCGAACCCACGGTACCCTTCCGGGTACAGCGGTTTTCAAGTTCAGCCCGGCTCACTTGCCAAAAACTACCAAGTATTTACATTTAAACAGGTTATTGATGGATTCTAGACAGGTCGGACTACCAGTTTTTACCATCAATTACCATCTCGACCGGAAACAACTCGGAAACATCCGGGGCCGTGCATCCGACTGCCGTAGAAGCCGAAAGCCGTTGATCTCGTGTGATATGCTTCATTGAAATGAGCGTGGCAACCACCATCGCCCGACTGCGCGCCGAGGAGGCGTTGATCCGCGAGTTTTCGATCAGAGCGCTCTACATTTTCGGTTCAGTCGCTCGGGGAGAAGAGTCTCCAGGGAGCGACATCGACATTCTGGTGGAATTCGAACCTGGGTCACGGATCGGCTTGTTCGCGTTTGCCCGCCTGCAGAGGCGACTGTCCGAGCTCCTCGAGAAGAGAGTCGACCTGGTAACTCGGGACGGTCTACATCGTGCTTTGAAGGACCGGATACTGAAAGAAGCCGTCCGTGCCGCGTAGAGACTGGAGATTCCGGATTCAAGATATCCTCGATGCGATCGCCGCGGTATCGGCCTACACAGCGGACATGGATTTCGAGCAATTCACACGCGACCGTCGCACCGTCGATGCCGTTGTCAGAAACCTCATCCTGATTGGCGAAGCCGCCCGTCATATCCCGGACGAGATTGGCGCGAAGTGCAGCACGTTGCCGTGGTCTGAGATGCGGGCGATGCGAAACTTGGTGGTCCACCAATACTTCGGGGTGAGCGACGCAATCGTGTGGGAAACGGTGAAGCAGGATCTGCCGAGCATCGTGCAGCCTTTGCTTGGCCTGTTGATGCCCGAGAACCATTGATCAGGTCCAAGGCGCCGGATCACCCGCCCGCTTGCCGGGGGAGAGAGGGCTTCGTCAACCGCGACCGGCTGGAAAGGTGCCAAAAACTCTCCCGGTGAAGGCATAACCCCTCCCGTGTTCATATGTTTCGTCAAGTATCTATTTCTTAATACTTTGCCGCGAGTCAGATGGCTTCAAGAATTCAGGACGATGATACCGTTTTCCTGAAAATCGGGCGGTGATTTGCCGTTGCTCCGCCGGTCGGGTGAGAAGGCCCAGCGCCTCGCAGTCGCCCCTGAATTCACAAAACATTCAGAGCGACGACAAAAGCTATTTAGCGGTGTCGGATCGACAATCGCTACTCGGTGCCGTTCTGCCGGCCAGACCAGAGGAAGACCGCACCAGGCACGCGCCAGCTTGCCCACGTAAATCATTGCCTGTTCAACAAAATATGCGCTGGCCAAGGAAGTCGCCCTCCTAATTTGACAGTTTCAGGATCGGACGGGGAGGGTCGTTTTTGAGGGTCGGAAATTGGTTATCAAATGTCCATTTTGTGGCTTCGGTTTTTTCGGTCGAACCGGCGATTTCGATGGCTGGGGACCGCATCATTACTGGGTCCGAGGACCGTAGCCGGCCATGGAATCGGGGCCTGGGAGGAGTCGGATTGGCACCTTGTTAGGATCGCCAGCAGATCTTGACGCGCCCAGGCCGGGTCAGGCAACGGCCTTTCGCACGCGCAATTCGACTTTGTGTCCGGTTGCGGAAAGGACACGAATCAGAAGATCGGTGGAAATACCCTGGGTGTTGCCGTTGGCGATGGCTGTGACCCGCGTGCGCGACGTCCCGGCCTTTTTCGCAATCTCGGCGTGGGTCAGAGTGCCGTCATGAATGATCCTGATCAGCTCGCAGGTTAGCTCCGAACGGAACTCCATCTCTCCCGTCTCAGCCGCTGACAAACCAAGGGCGTGCCCCAAGTCCTCAGCCGTCTTGGTCCGAACCGGCTTTTCAGGATTCGACTGCTTCATCTAGCACCTCCTGCAATCTCTGGCGAGCCATGCTGATTTCACGAACAGGCGTCTTCTGGGACTTCTTCTGAAAGGCATGGAAGACGATGATCGCATCTGATCAGCCCAGGCAGTAGAAGACCCGCACCGTCAATCCCCCAGCTTTGATCCGCAGCTCGTGAACGCCCCGGCCAATATCGGTCATTGGGCGACTGAGCGGCATCCCGAGCGACACGCCCTTTTGGAGATCTCGGAGAGCTTCTCCGATCTGTTGCCGAATCGAAACCGGCTGCGCTCGGTTGAAGTCCAGTGCCTTCGGTGGAAATCAACCGGCTTCACGCGCCTATTATGTCCCGAATCGGGGACATTCGCAAGCGTGCTCTGGCACAGCTCCTGCCTGCTGATTCCTTAGCTATCACCTCGACTGAGCGTCCTCATCCCCTTGCCCTCTGCGCGATCGACCGGAGGTTGGCCTGCGCGGACCGGCAACCAGCGAGGCGGGGGGGGCGGGCGGGAAGTACGCTCGCGGCCCCCGCCGACCAACTACCACCTGCGCAACCAGGCCGACCGAAGGGGCCAGGAAGCGGCCTGAAAACGGCGGACGTCAGCGCGGCGGCTTAGAATTCACGAAAACAGAGAGAATCGAAATCTTGAAAAACGTTAACAGTAACTGTTAATATCATCAGGCGGGCACTAGTTGGACATCATCTACGACAACAGTAAGATTCGTAAGAAGTGCCAGAAAGCGACAGGACGTCTGAAGCGTCGGCTCGACGACTTGCGAGCGGCAGAGAATCTTCGAGTGATGATGACTCTGGCAGGGAATTGTCACCCGCTGGTCGCCAATCGAAAGGGCCAGTGGGCGATTTATTTGGAGCATCCGCAACGGCTGGTATTCAAACCGGCGAACGACCCACTGCCGGACCTTGGAGACGGCCGACTGGATCTAGAGAAAGTGACTGCCGTCCGGCTCCTGTCGATAGAGGACTACCATGGCTAAACAGATTGTTAACGAATACGCGCCCGATGAGGTGTCCCATCCGGGGGAGACGCTTCTCGACGTGCTCGAGGAACGAGGCATGTCGCAGGCCGAGCTCGCCGATCGAACCGGCCGGCCTAAGAAAATCATCAACGAGATCATCAAAGGGAAGCTCGGGATTTCTCCGGAAACAGCAATTCAACTTGAGCGCTCGCTTGGCGTCCCGGCTTCGTTCTGGAACAAGCGGCAGCAGGAGTACGACGAGTCTGTTGCGAGGCGGACGGAACGAGACAAGCTGCAGCAACATTTGACCTGGCTCTCGAACTTCCCGGTCTCCGCAATGGTCAAGGCTGGTTACGTCACGCCGGGCTCGGACCGCATCGAACGCTTGCGCGGCGTTCTCAACTTCTTCGGCGTCGCGTCCCCGGAGGCCTTCGATCGGTACCAAGGAATGGTTCAGGTTCAGTATCGCCAGTCAGCCCGGTTTGATGCGGACCGGTTTGCCTTGGCCGCCTGGTTGCGGAGAGGCGAGTTGTTGGCCCAGCGGATGGAGTGCGGGCCCTTCAGCCGGCAGGCGCTTCGAGGCCGTCTGGGCGGCGTGCGGCGCTTGACGGTTCTCTCTCCCGAGGATTTCGTTCCGCGTCTTCAGAGAATCTGCTCGGAGGCAGGAGTGGCGGTCGTCTTCGTCCCCGAGCTTCCGAAGATCCGTGCTTACGGCGCAACCTATTGGCTGGGCAACCGAGCCGTCATTCAGCTCTGTCTGCGCGGCAAGAAGGACGACGTCCTGTGGTTTACGTTCTTCCACGAGGTCGGTCACCTCCTGCTGCACGGCAGGAAACGCGCGATCTTTCTGGAGGTGGAGGAAAAGACGGGGACTGAAGAAGAAGAGGCAGATCATTTCGCCTCGGAAATCCTCATCCGAAAAAAGGATCTCGACGCCTTTGTGCGGGCCACGCCTCGTTTGAGCGCGGCTGCCATCACCCGGTTTGCCGAGGCACAAGGCATCGCTCCCGGGATTGTGGTCGGGCAACTGCATTATTTCGGGTATGCGCCTTTTGACCATTTTCAACGATTACGGCAAACGCTCGCCTGGCGGTGAACCGGATCCTCCCTTGTTGCACTCGGGTGGCCGAATCGTCTTGCGCCTTGACGTCGAGTGTCATTGGCGACGAGAATGAAGCCCGAAGATTAGCTGAGAATCTTTTCCGGGTTAATTCGCAAGTAACGAAGCCGGAAATCGGAATCGTCCGATTTCCGGCTTTTTTTATTTGTGCACAGCACTAACGGGAGGAACAAAAAATGTCAGAAAATTCCTTGGTACAATTTTATGGACTCCTTGCAAGACTCCTCCGGTCTGACTGGGATCCGCACGAATTCCTCGCGATCTGCACTTTGAAAGAGATCGTCGGACAAAGAATCGGAATCCATCCTGAGCCCGATGATTCAGTTGGAACAAAACAGATCCTTCAACTGAGAGCTCGCCTTGCCTCGTTCAAAGAGGAAAGCCTCAGGACTGGCGACAAGGCCGCACGCCAAGCAGCCGAGATCGTCCTCCGGATAGTGGAGAATCGGGAAAGATGGGGTTTCTGACCTTGACCAACGGTGCCAAGAGATACGGTGTAAGACAACCCGAGCACGCAACCGTCCGAAGGCTTGCCCAGTGTATCTGCGAATTACGTCTTCATTTCCTTTGTCTTCACTTTGGAGTTTGGTGGAGCAGGCCAGGTCCGACTGAAGAGGGCTGACCAGGAAAGGCAGGCTGTGTATCAAGGGGCCTTGAGCTTCCCGCAGATGGCGGACGGGCAGTTCGGTGACGTACTTTCAGGACTGAGTTGGTGCTTGCGAACACGGGGTCGGACACGTCGGCTGACATTTTCTTTCGAGGAGGCCCTGGTTCCGCTCTGGAGTTCGAACTTGAAGGCCTGGGCCCGAAATAGTCGATTTCTCTCAATCTACCGGCGTGGGCTGTCAGCTCGAAGACCAGGGGGACCGGCGCCTTGCATACCGGATACGCGACGATCTTCCCATACGGTGGTGAAGTGCACGTCTTTTCAAAGGGCGGCCGGAGAGCGGCGGTGCAGCTGCAGGGGCTGAGGGACTGACCTGGCTGACCTTCACTTCGTGAGCTTCACCGGTCAGGCGATTCGGGACTTCGAACACCCCCTGGCCGCTCGCCTTGATGGCGCGGATTGAGGCGGGCTCAGTCAAGTGGCTCCTTAGCTCCTTCGGCCGGCTGCGCGGCTGCCGGTCCGTTAGTGGGGTGGGGCGGAAGGAGCGGTAAGACCCGTCTCTTCAGTAGAGGTATAGCCCGACGCCCAGCTGGTGCGGCAGGGCTTGATGCAGTCGGTGGCGACCGACTTCAGCGTGCCGCTGTAAGAAACGATCTCCTTGTTAGGCTTCTTGCGGGCGAAGTCGTGAGCGGCCGAAGACTGCTGAACGGAAACATCCTCGCGCGGAAATCGTGAAGCGGAAAGAACCGGGAAGCGAGCCTGCCTGCTGAATCTGCTGATCTGACGAGGGTTTCGTGGCGGAGGAGGAGGGATTCGAACCCCCGGTACCCTCTCGGGTACAACGGTTTTCAAGTTCAGCCCGGATCGCTTGCCAAGAACTACCAAGTGTTTACATTTAAACTAGTTATTGATGGATTCGAGACAGGTCGGACTACCAGTTCCTACCATCAATTACCATCTCGACCGGAAACAACTCGGAAACATGTTGCCGCCGTCGTCCACGTCATTTGCCGACCAGGTTTTCGGGCGCGTCGGTCGATCTGCCAGTTCGAGGAGATCATATCGTTTTCCTGAAACTGGGCAACGAATTCCGGGACTCGTCACCGGCTCAATTCGGCTCCAGTCCCTCGCCCTGGGTTTACTTCTGTCGCCAATTCCACAAAACATTCGAAAGAGCGACAAAAGATGGTCAGTCGCTCCGGAACACGACCGTCAGTTAGGTCAACGCCGGCAGGCCAGAACGGGGGAAGAGAGCTCTGAGTGCACAGCATCCTGCTGTCGTAACTCCTTGTTACATCAACAGAATCTGCCCGGACCAACTAAACTCGCCTACCTTTTGACGATTTCGAAATCCGGCGGGGAGGGTTGTTTTCTAGGGTCGAAAAACGGTTACCAAATATCGATTTTGTGGAGCCGATTTTTCGGGACGAAGGGCCGATCGCGGCGGCTGAGGACCGCGCCGTTACTGGGTTCCAGGACCGTAGCCGGCCATGGAATCAGGGCCTGGAAGGGGTCGGATTGGCACAAAACATTCAAATGGGCCGCAAAACATTCGAAAGGATGACAAAAGTGCGCAAAACAACGGGCACGGATGGCGCGCAAAGCGTGTTCTCGTTCATGGAACGCTTGCCGTATGTTAAATTTGCAGGAAACGGGACCCGGGTAGGTTCTATGGAGAAAGTGCTGAAGCCCATCCTTGCAACGTTGAAGTCGGAACTGCGTGCGACTTATGGCGACCGGCTCGTCAGCCTCATTTTGTTCGGCTCCCAAGCTCGAGGAGATGCACAGCCGGGGTCGGATATCGACATCCTGATCGTGCTCAAAGGGCGAGTCGATCCGGCGACTGAGATTGCCAGGCTTGGACCGATCACGGCCGCGCTGTCGCTCACGAACGACGTTGTTATTTCATGCGTCTTCATTTCCGAAGAGCGCTTCGCGACCGAGCAGAGCCCGCTGCTGATCAATGTCCGTCGGGAAGGGATCGCCGCTTGACACCTGAACAGTGGGCGCTGATTGATAAAGCTAAGAAGAGCATTGCTGCAGGCAGCCTTCTCAACGAGCAGGGATTTCCGGGTTTTGCAGCCTCGCGGGCCTACTACGCGATGCTCTATGCAGCACAGGCGCTCCTACTGAGCAAAGGGCTCTCGTTCTCCAAACATTCGGCGGTCATCGCCGCCTTTGGCCGCGAATTCGCGAAGTCGGGCTTAGTCCCGACTGAACTTCACAGGTTCCTGATCGAGGCGTCCGACAGCCGGAAAGTCAGCGACTACGATATCGCCGGCGACATCGGACAGGACGTGGCAGGCATGCACATCGACCGAGCTCGCCAATTCCTCGAAACCATCACGCAGCTTCTCGACTGAGAATACTTCCTCCCTTTGCTATTTCCGAGATCGAGCGGAGGTCGGCCTGCGGGGACCGGCAACCAGCGAGGCGGGGCGCGGGCGGGAAGTTAACATAATATGGTTATGTTAAGCGAGGCGAGGGCAGCCGACGGGCGCGACGCTTGCCGCGGCCGGGGCTTTTAGGCTTTATCCCGGCCGCGTCGTTCGCAAGCGGCGTGATCCGTCGGCCGCGTCGCATAACGCCGGCGTTATGCGATGCGCCGAAGCCGAGCGTACTTCCCGCCCGCGCCCCCGCCGATGGGTTACCGCCCAATTAAGCAGGCCGACCGGAGCGGTGCAGCAACCACAAGACTAAGAGCTGCAGACCCGACCGGGATACCCAAAGCTCGCCTTTGTCCTCACTAATTACCTTCAGCTCTGCCCTGGTTTGAACGCTTGCAAGCGGGAGACTGGAGCTTGGGAGTCCTTTCACTGTTCTCACCGTGGTGATCACGAAGGAGCCCAGGCCAGTTACTTTGAGTACGCCCCGAGCTGAGGAGCCCAACTTCAGTTTCGGAAGCTCAGAGAAGAACAAGGACTTCTGACGGAGCAGTTGATTGGACGGTCCCAGACCCGTGGATTGTCCATACGGGTCATTGTCGTCTTCCAAGCCCCAAAATGTGAGCATGTTGCTCGCAGTAACGTCCTGGCCCAGATAAACCACGGCAATCCCTGTATCTACTTCGCCCGCAACGTCACGCTCCACGACAGCTTCCACCCACCTCCTCGGTTCATCGCCTTCAATGCTCGCCTCTGAGATCAGTGCCCCGCTCGAATCCAAGGCCTGGAAAAGAGCAGAAACTCGATAGGCGTGGTTGCTTCTACGCGGGTATATCCGACGGCAAGGTCGGAGTCGTCTCCGGTCCACGTTAACCCTTTGTAACGGTCGTCGGCCCTTAATGTGAAATCGAAGGAATCGGTCAGTGTCTGGTTCCAGTGTCCAGGCAGTGGTTTTCCGTTCCGGTCGAAGACGTTGACAGCCACACTCGACGGGAAAACCGGCCAGAGAGCAAAGATGGTTATTCTTGCAGCTTGATATTCGTTCCCGCCGGCCCATTTGCCACCTGCGCGATCCACTTGCTAAAGCGTGGGCGCTGCAGGAAATCGATCACTATGCCCGAAACTTGCTCCACATGCCATGCCTGCCATATTGACCGCTTGAATGACCGGGCGTCCTGAACCGCTTGCGTTACTGGCATTTGGACGAAAGCCGCACAAAGAAGAAACGGAATATCTTGATTTCCATTCTCCAACAGCACAGATGCATCGGTTGGCCCCAGGGTCTTCCTCAGCAACGAAAAATTTAACGCTTGCAAGGTCAGAGTTCGGCTTTCCACGTCTGACAGCATCAAGGACCATAGGGAGGGCCACTATGAGTCAGGTTTTTTCCGTTGCGTGTCGAAGTTCATTCTCCTTCATTCTCTGTTCCCTGCCTTTCCTATTAGGCTTCATTTCAGAGCTTTACGGCCAGTCGGCTATTCCCGAACAGGAACGTCAAGCCTTGATCGCGCTCTACAACAGCACAGACGGGCCGCACTGGACATATCACACAAATTGGCTCGGGCCGGCGGGAACTGAGGGCACATGGGGAGGCGTGAAGGTCGAAAACGGGCACGTCGTTGAGTTGTCGCTTCCGACTCTCAACCTCGTCGGAGCAGTACCTCCTGAGATCGGGAATCTGACCTATCTAAGAAATCTCAACCTGGCAGGCATTGATCTCTCCGGGTGGTTCCCAGGCCTCCCTAATCGAATTTCGTCGATACCTCCGGAAATCGGGCAGTTGCATCAGCTCAAAAAACTCTATTTGGCAGGCGACGGAATAACTGTTTTGCCCACGGAGATCGGCGGACTTGCTTCCCTCGAAACTCTGCACATTGCGTACAATCAGCTCACCGCATTACCTGCCGCGGTTGGTCAACTCGGACAGCTTAAGGCCCTGCACGCCGACAACAACCAACTGGAGACGTTGCCGCCCGAGACAGGCAGCCTTCTTCTCCTGGAGACACTGACCCTCGGCCGCAACAAACTTACCACCCTGCCCCCCCAGATCGGCAATCTTCAGTCTCTGACTGATCTGGAGCTTCAAGATAATCCTTTGCAGTCCTTGCCCCCCCAACTAAACAACTTGCTCAACCTCCAGACGTTAATTCTCGCCCCTCCTGACGGAACCGGTCTTCCATCTAGTCTGGGTCACCTCAAGAATCTACCCCACTTGATCATTGGCGGTGGAAGAGTCACGGAGTTACCCGAAGACATCGGCGAGATGACGAATCTGCGCATACTTGACGCCCACTCGAATCAACTCTCCTCATTGCCGCCCTCATTTACAGGGCTTCAGCAACTGGAAGACCTGCGCTTGGGGAACAACGCTTTTGCACAAATTCCGGTCGCGATCATGAGCCTATCCAGCCTAGTGAAGCTCGATCTGTCAGGGAACCCTCTGGCCGGCCCATTGCCGCCACAACTCGGAAACCTGCGGAAATTAAAGGCGCTCTACCTCGTCAGCAAGACTCTGTCGGGAGAAATCCCGCCCGAGTTGGGAAACATGGAAAGCCTAGAGGGCCTTACTTTGAGTGGTGAGTTTACTGGTACCATCCCGACCGAGCTAGGTCGGCTCTCTCAGCTCAAGTCTCTCTCTCTGAAAGGGCAGTTCACAGGTTCAATCCCGTCAAGCCTGGCCGACTTGAGTGAACTGACGACGCTGGATATCGACGGTCATTTGACCGGTCCATTTCCGAAGGAAGCCACCGGCCTGAAGAAGCTGGTCAACCTTATCCTCTCAGGTAATCATCTTTCCGGGCATTTGCCGCCCGAAATCGGCCAGATGACTTCGCTCGGAAGTCTCGATCTCGCTGGAAATCAGTTTGATGGTCAGCTGCCCCCCGAGCTTGGAAATACCCGTTTGAGCAGCCTCAACTTGAGCGAGAACCGATTTAGTGGGGAAATTCCAAAGCAGCTCGGGAGCCTTTACGTGACTCAGCTTGACCTCAGCCACAACCAGCTCGAGGGGAGGATTCCGCCCGAGCTGGCACAGTCTCACGGAAACGATTGGTCCATCTGGAACCTGTCAGCAAACCGCTTGACTGGTCCAATCCCTCCAGAGTTCGCCAAGCTGGAGTCGTACATGTTCAGGATGGACCTGAAATGGAACGCGCTCATCGCCGATCATCCGGACATCTTCAAACTGATCGGTAGCCGGCACCTCGGTGAGTTTGAAGGGACGCAGAGCCACAGCCCGTTTCTTCTCGGCGTGGTCGGAGTTTCGGGGAACTCGGTCACTCTCACCTGGTCACCGATTCCTTACTCGGGCGATAGCGGCGGTTATCAGATCCTCTGCAGCAAGACACCCGGCGGCCCCTACACGGTTGCTGCCATGACCCCGGATAAGACTGCCAACCTCTTCAGAGTGACAGGGCTTGAGACCGGCACCACCTATTACTTCACAGCCCGGACCGTCACTTACGCTCACCCGGACAACGAAAACATCGTGATCGGTGAACCGAGCACGGAAGTCTCCGCAACGACCTCCGCGTCTGCCGAGGTTTTCTTCCCGCTGTCCCCTCAAACAGGCCAATTCCGAAGCTTCGCGGTGTCAAACTTCGGAAATACCGGAATGGACGTTGAGTTTCGGGCGCGGGCGGCATCGGGTGCTCTCTCCCCCTTGCCGGGGAATCCGGCCTCCTTCAAAGTCACGCCCCGTGGGCAGGTGGCCCAGTTGAATTCGGAAATCTTCAAGACGGGCGACGCCGTTAATGACTGGGTGGGGGTCAGCGCCAACCAGTCCTTGGTGACGCTCGCCATGATAGGCGGATCCGGTGCACTCGATGGGATATCCGGTCTTACAGATCCTCAGAAGACTCTCTACTTTCCGCGCATTTATCAGGGGGCAAGCGGTTTCAAAGGAGAGGGTGCCGACACGCGCTTGATCCTGGCTAACCCAAGCGATTCCCCGGCTCGGATTCGCCTCACTTCGAAGGGCGAGAGTCAGGCTTCGGTGGAGGTGGCGGTTGCGGCTCGAGGATTCTTGTCCGCATCGTTACCTGAGCTGTTTCCGACTGCGCCTTCAGGCGCCAATTACCTTCTCGTGGATGTCGTGGAAGGCGACGGAATCGTGGGCTGCGCCCAAGTGACGCTCGGAGGGGGCAAAGGCCTCTTCGTCTCGCCGGGCCTTCCCGTCTCGGGCAGTGACCGGACCTACGCAGCCCAGGTCGGCTGCGGCTCCGGGCTCGCCACCAGCCTTCGGTTAATCAACGCTGATACGGTGAGTCGCAAGGTCCAGGTTCGGCTGATCGGGGACGACGGCCGGGTGTCAGTTACTCCGGAACAGGTTCTCTTGCCGGGGCAGCTCAAAGATGACGATCTAGCCACCCTCTTCAATCTTCCTGAAACCTCGCTCAAGGCCGGTTCCCTCGAAGTGGTTGCTGACGGCTCCGGGGTCCTGGGTGACATTCTCGTCTATGACCGCTCCACGAAGTATGCGAGCAGCCTTCCGCTGACGGACCGGCAACTCCGAAGCGCTGTCTTTGGATATGTCGCCAATGGCGGGAACCTGTATACCGGGCTCGCGCTGTTCAACGCCACGGCCGGCAGTGTCGAAGCAGCGGTAGAGGTGCTTTCGTCCGACGGTCAGTCACAAGGCAAGACCACGATCCAGCTGGATTCGGGGCGGAGGATCGCGAAGCTCTTGACGGAGCTCCTGCCTCAGACGACTGGTCAGAATACGGGGTACGTCCGACTGACTTCATCGAAACCCGTTGTAGCCGCCGAGTTTTTCGGTGATTTCAGTCTGGAATTTCTGTCAGTTGTGCCGCCGGTAATCCTCGAGTGACTTTTTTCGGGTTTTAGTTAGGTTTCGCCCCGCCGGCCTTTCGCTTTCAGCTTGAAGGCCGCGGGGGCGAAACCTAGAAAAAGATGCCTTCTCAAAGGCGGTGCCACGTTTTGCCGCAAAGTGCGCGACAAGCGCTTTTAAGCTTTTTGCTTGGCGCGGCGCCGTAGGCGCGAACACTTTGCCGGCACCGCCGGGTGATCATTCCTTAAGTAATCGCGGAGTGTGAGGAGCGAGGAGCGGTGTGCCGCAGTTTGGCACACGTGGCCGCCAGGTCGGGCCGGTGAATGCCGCAGCGGAAGACCGGCGCTTTTGAGGTCCTCGACTTTGAGTCTGGTTCCCCGTTCGACTCGTGGAAGGACTGCGTGGTCCGTCAGGAGGCCGGCGAGCTGCTGGCCAAGCTCGTCATCGTTGACACCCTTCCGGCGGGTTGCACCTGTATTACCGCGCCGACGGCGTAGCCGGCAACCAACGGCTGGCGTTCAGGAGAGCGAGCGAGGACGCCGCCAAGGTGCTGATCGAAACGCGGGGTGAAGGCGGTTACGTCATTGCCCCAGGATCGCCGCCTGCCTGCCACCCGAGCGGAAAGTCTTACCAGCTGCGTCAGGGCAGCTTTGATGCTATTCCCCGGGGTGCCGGCGGGAGGAAGCTCTCTCGCTCAAGTGGGGACAGGTGCAGGAACCAGCCAGGCTCGTCGTATTCACCGAAGACACGAAGTCGCGGAAATACCGGTACGTGCCGCTCACCGATGCGGCGATCGCCGCGATTCATGAACTGCCGCCTCTGGAAGAGTGTCCGTACGTGTTCTACGACCCGGCCACGGGGAAACGCCCATTACGCACAGTTCTCTCCGCGGCATTCGGCCCGCAAGATCCTCTACGTGCTCGAGGGGAAGGCGAGCCAGGCGAAAACTGCGTGAGCGGAAACAAAACGGAAACATGCTCGCGCGGGAATCGTGAAGCGGAAAGAACGGGAAGCGAGCCTGCCTGCTGGAACTAGTGATCTGCGAGGGTTTCGTGGCGGAGGAGGTAGGATTCGAACCCACGGTACCCTTCCGGGTACAGCGGTTTTCAAGACCGCCGCCTTAAACCACTCGGCCACTCCTCCGCTGTCGGCTAATATACTCTACAATATCCCGCGGAAAAACGCGGAGACAAAAAGCCGGCGGAAGAGTGTAAAAGAATGCGAGGGAGTTGTTTATGGGGAGACTCGAGGAGTTTGA
>RPQK01000003.1 GCA_003819755.1 Acidobacteriota bacterium
AGGAGCACGATGGACAAGCTAACACATATTGCGGTAAATTGAGCAATGACGATTGAGAAGAAGACAGAAGACAGAAGACAGAAGACAGAAGTAAGAAGTCAGAAGTCAGAAGTCAGAAGACAGAAGACAGAAGTCAGAAGTCAGAAGTCAGAAGTCAGAATGGGAAGGGCTGCTGCTCCTGTCACCTAACTTGCTTCGCTCTTCTGATCTCTTTCTCTTCTGACTCTGACTTCGGCTCCGTCCCCATTCTGACTTCTGTCTTCTGCTCCGTTCCCATTCTGACTTCTGACTTCTGACTTCTGACTTCTGCTCCGTTCCCATTCTGACTTCTGACTTCTGACTTCTGACTTCTGACTTCTGACTTCTCGATTTTCCGACTTCCGACTTCGGCTCCGTTCCCATTCTGACTTCTGACTTCTGACTTCTGACTTCTGTCTTCTGCTCCGTCCCCATTCCGATTTCCGACTTCGACCTACTTTTCCGGCGCCCGTTCCCGCGGCTCACGTCGCCCTCCGGGCGCGCCGCCGCCACGACGAACCGCTTCGCGGCGTTCCTGCGGTTCCAGGAGCTGGAAGAGCGGGCTTCGGACGCCGACCAGGTGTGCGGTTTCCGACAGTTCGGCGAGCTTGGTCTGCTGTTCGGGCGTCAGAATCGCACTGATACGAGACTCAAAGCCCTCCTGTTCGGCTCTTATCTGCTTCTGAACCGCGATTTTCTGGAGAACCAGTTTGCCGACAGCGGTGGGATCGCCGGTGTTCTCGGCCGCGTGGTAGATCTGCTCCTCAAAAACCTGGACCTGGACGTGAAGGTCACCCGTTCTGACCTCCATCGCCTGTTGTTCGTGCCGGATCGCCTGGACCTGCTGTTCGGTCAGTCCGAGCACTTCGCGCAGCCCTTTGGACCGTTCCTCTCGAATCTCCTGGCCCGCCCAGACAGACGCCGCCCAGGAACAAACGAGGACAACCACACCCAATGCCATCGCAAGCTTCAACCTGATTTTCATAAAAGACTCCTTTCGTCCTTCGGCGACCAAGTTAGAACGGAGTCGGACACCAGTCATCAAAGCGCTGAAAAGAAGTTGTAAAGAAGTTGACAAGTCGACAAAAGTCGGCGTTCCGGCTTTGCCTGCGCGCCTGCTATACTCTCTTACCCTGATGACCCCCATCACGCATCTGCTTTTCCCTGCGGTCCTCGCGTCTCCTTTTCTTCCAAAATCCCGGCCGCGGGAGTTCTACGTCTCGGCCGGAATCGTGGCCCTTTCAGGAGTTCTGCCGGATATCATCAACCCGCACATTTCCCTGGCAGCGCGCTACGCGAGCTGGTCTCACAGTGTCTTCGCCCTGGCCGGTTTCACTCTGGTGGTTCTCGGCCTGACGGCGGCGATGCCTAAACGATTTCCGCTTGTCGTCGCCGCCCTCGCTTGTCTGGCCTACCTGAGCCACCTGCTGCTTGACGGCATATCCGGGGGCATCGCCGGCCTGTATCCCCTTTCCCGGGAGATCCACGGCGGGCGGTTCATACGCTTCCGTTCCTGGCTCTACTTTGATGCCGTGCTCCTGTTTGCCGCCTATGTCGTGATCCGCCTGGTCCCCTCCATGATTCGCAAGCGCGGACGAGCAACGAGAGCGACTGACGAAACATGAAGGCGCAGGCGGCGTACTCTGTTTCTTGAAAGCACTCAGCCGGTTAGTGAGAGGAGACGAGATGAATCGCAGGGAATTTCTGAGCTCTGCCGGTGCTGCGGTAGTCGCTGCCGGCACTGTCGCGGGCAGCAATCAGACGTCGGATGATATTAGTGCGACAACTATTCCCCGGTGGAGGGGTTTTAATCTTCCGCCCAAATACAGAGGCCCGAAGTTCCTGGAGGAAGATTTCGCCCTGATAGCCGAGCTCGGCTTCAATTTTGCCCGGCTCCCGATGTCTTACTGGTTGTGGGCCCGCCCGACAGACTGGTTAAACATCGACGAGAAGGCCCTCGAAGATGTGGACAAGGCTGTCGAGTACGGTCGCCAATACGGTGTCCATGTCAACATAAACTTCCACCGGATCCCGGGATACTGCGTGAACGGGCGAGAGCGAGAGCCCTTCGATCTTTTTCAGGGGCCGGAAGAAGGCCAGCAAAAGGCGCTGGACGCCGCCATCCATCACTGGAAGGTGTTTGCCGGGCGGTACAAGGGAATCCCCAACCGGCGGGTGAGTTTTGACCTGATGAACGAACCTCCGTTTTCGAAAACCGAGGATCGATATGTGCAGGTGGTGCGGGCGTTGGTGCAAGCCATCCGGGAGAAGGATCCGAACCGACTGATCGTCGCCGATGGTCTGGATATCGGACAGACGCCGGTTATAGGAATTGTCGACTTAGGCCTGGTGCAGAGCACGCGCGGGTATCTGCCGAAGATGGTGAGCCATTACACGGCGACCTGGGTTCCGAAGAACGAGTTTGAAAGCTTCGCCACGCCGGCCTGGCCGATGACGGATGACAAAGGCCAGCTCTGGAATCGAGACAAGCTGAGGGCGGAGCTGATCGACAAATGGAAGCCGCTCGTGGAGAAGGGGGTCAAGATCCACGTCGGGGAATGGGGCTGTTACAGCAAGACTCCGCACGCCGCCGCCCTGGGCTGGATGGGCGATCTCATGTCCCTGTGGAAAGAAGCCGGCTGGGGTTACGCGATGTGGAACCTGTCCGGCGATTTCGGCATCCTCGACAGCCGCCGGGCCGATGTCGAGTACGAAGATTTCAAAGGCCACAAGCTCGACCGGAAGATGCTCGAGCTGATGAAGGAGTCGTGAAGAGCTGATAGCCTGTCACCCTGTCACCGCAACGGCGTCGGCGGGACGGCGGACATCCTCGGGGTGGCGGTGTCGGCGAAGATCTCCTGCGTTATCACCGGTCCGTTGGCCGCTACGTGGACGAATCCCCGCACCTGGCCGGTTGTCGACGGAACGAGCTCGTGGAGGAGTGCGCTCTTCCGCGTCTTTGGCTGCAAGACGAACTCTCCTTGCCCGCTTTTCACCGCCTGGTGATCGAAAACAGTCAGCCGGACCGTAACAACCGCGTTGCCCGGGTTGTAAAAAGCCAGCCCGGTATAGTATCCCGCGCCATTGGCCAGATGGCTGAACACGGCCTCGCGGAAAAACGGTTCCGATTGAAGAGGCAGAGCGGCTGCGGATGCAATTCCGGGCTCGTCCCCAAAAATCACGCAACCCGACACTCCGGGCCCATCCGACTGGATATCGAGCGAACCGACTATTCCCGTCTGAGATAGATCGAGACTGCCTTTGCCGTCCAATCGAACCATGAAGCCAGGACCGATTGAGATCGGGCCGGCGAGCGTCAGGCGGAGTCCGGTTTCCGACCGCACGGCCAGCGTCACCCGTCGATCATGCTCGGATTGATTGAGCAGGACGATTTCGGTGAACACGCCGGGGACAGTCGCAAATTGCGCCGAGAAGAGCCTCGAGCTGGCGCTTGGATACTGGGGAGGCACGCAAAAGAGGCTTGATCCTCCTCCGACATCCACCCAGTGAGAGGCGATCACACCACCTCCGTTCAGAACATCGACGGCAATGTAAGCCTGAGACAGAACATCATTAGCGCCAAACAGGTCGGATACGGTCGCGGATAGCATTCCCCGAGCCGGCAAGATTTTTTCAGCCTGAAGCGGTTCAGCAATCGGATCACCTCCCCGCTTCAGTCTCAACCGGACCGTAACCGGCTCGTCGTTTGGGTTGGCGAGGTTCACGTGAGTGACCGCGTCTTGTGACCGGAAAGCGCCGGGACCCGAGAAAACGGGCGCGAGGAAGAAGGTCCGTGATGAGACGGTAAAGGTGGAGCCGCCATCAAGTTGGCTCGGACTCCCGAGCATCTGTATGCTTCCCACCCGCCTGTTCTCACCGAGGATTTCGACCCAGCCTTGAGATGCTAAACCGGGGAAAAGCTCGTCGGCCATCTCTGCCATCTGGCCGTTTGCGGGGAGAAGCCGCCTGGCTGTTGACGAAGCGCCGGTCGTCGTCCGGGCCTTAAGCTCCAGCCAGCCCGGCTCACCGGCGTTTGCGAACGCGAGGCTGGCCATAGGCCAGGGCGAACCGGTGAACAGAGGGATGAAACTTCGGAACGACATAGCATCCGAAACGGTGTTCTGTCCGCCGGGACTTCCGCCCAGCCGAGTGCTTGCAGCCCAGCTGGCAGCCGAAGTTGCCGGGCCGTCCGGGTCAGCTCGCTCAAGCGATGGCCCACTCCCGCCTGGTGCGGCGGGCCAGGGAAATTGGCTCGAATAGATGACCGTATCGATCACGGACTTGGATGGGTTCGCCAGCGTCAGCGTGCCGCCGGTGTCCGGCAGACTGCCCTTGTACTCCCCCGCCAGGTAGAGGCCGCTCCCGTATACCTGACGGAAGCGGGTATCCTTCTTCGCAAACAGAACACGATCCCGCGGCAGGATGACCGTTCCCGGCGGAACTGTGAGGCTGATTTCGGCGATAGTCCAGCTCGAGAGGTCGACCGATTCTTCGAAGGAGCAGTTGAACAACTCGATGTATTCGTCGTCGGTCCCGTTCGTCGGTGCGTACATGATCTCGTTGATGACCACCCGCAGGGTGCTCGACTGTGGCGCGGGGATTCCGTCCGGGACTCGATGCGTGACGAACAGGTGCTCTCGACGGGGCAGGAGGTAGCCCTCTTTCAGGTGTCCCACCGCTTCGGCCAGACTCTGCTCTTCTCCGTACTGTCCCCAGCGCGCGGCATCCTGCTGGGCCTCGGGTGCGAAGAGCGGGACCAGGGCGTCGATTCGACTCTCGTACTTGCCGGGTACCAGGAGAAGGTCCATCAGGGTGCGAAGTCGCCGCAGGTACATCTGTCGGATATCGGCCTCATCCAGCAGGGCATCGATCAGCCGGTTCCACAGGAAATCCCACTTCTGATGCCGCCGGTCGCCGAAGAGCGGGTGGCTGGGTGTCACGTCTTCCCGCTCGGGGATAACGTCCACGTCAGCCCAAATGGAGTCGTTGAGGACCAGGCCGTATTGGTCGTAGGGCGGGCCCACATAGTTGCGGCCAAAGGTCAGGTCGAGATCCCAGGGGAACATCGTCCATCGCCCGGTTCCCACAGTGTCGCGGTACAGGTAGTAGTTCTTGTTCATGTGATCGTTGTTGTGGATGATCACATTCACGGCCAGGTAGTTGATCACGGCGGGGATGTTGACATTATCGAAAAGGTAACGTCGACGCGCCTCCCGGTCCGGCCCGTTGATTTTCTGCAGGAATTCCGCCAGGTCCGTATAGTCCTCCCACTCCCGGTTCTCCTTTTCGTATGAGAGCCTCAGCTCGGCTTGAGAGGCCGGAGAGGCGTCCGCTTCGACGTCGGCCTTGTAATGAGCCCCTTCGTCGCCGAGCCCGTGCCGTCCCAACCAGTCTTCGTCGGGCTGTTCCAGAAAGACATAGAGCCCGAAGAACTTGCCGTTCTGATGCAGGCGGACGTGAAAAACCCGGTTGGCCGGTACACCGGCTTCCTCGAAACTCTCCCAGGACAGGATCTCTCGCGAATAGGTCTTGTCCGAGTAGCTGCCTTGAAGGTTGAAACGGTCGACTGGAGCAGGGAGCCGGCCTGTTATCTTGAAATCGTGACTTTTTGCCGCCATGAACTTCCAATGGAGCTTCGGCCACCAACGGGCGGACCCGCCTCGCACTCGGCACTGCACTGAATCGTAAACGTCGCCGTCGTACACGAGGGCGGCCGGCTCGGTCAGGTCTGTGTGGGCATGCTCGAGCGCCCGTTCGTACCGGCTCGGGTCGATGAACCAGTGGACAACCGGAAGCTGCGTCACGAGCCTCGGGTCCTCGACGAAGTACCCGGTGTTCTGGATCGTGTCATCGAATCGGGGGTAGCCGTTCTGGCCGAGCGGGCCGAGTGCGTGGACTCGAAACCGGACCAGGGAACCACCAGGCTGGGCCGGGATGGTGGCCTTGTACAACAGGGTGCCGGGGGCACCGGCTCCGGCCGCTGTCATCGACATCGAATGCTCGCCGTCCACATTGACGCGGTAGATGAGAAGAACCGTGAAGGCATCTGCCACTGTCGCGGTGACTTCCACGGCTTCGCCCGGAGACGGTTTCTTAGCGAACTCGACTTTGCTTATCCAGGCAGGCAGGCCGACGGCGCTGACACTGTTCCGCCGTCCCGGAGTCTGGCTTCCTCCCTGGGCGGCCCGCCAGTTGCGCGGCGTGCCATTGTCCGAGAGGGGGTCAATGACTTCCAGGGAGGGGCCCAGTCCGTCGGGCAAAACCGGCCAAGGCCACTCGTCGGAGTACTCGACCTCGTCGACGACCGCGCCGGCGGAGTCGGTCAGCCTGACCAACTCTCCTCCGTCATCCAGTTTCCCCGTGTAAACGAAATTCGGCCAGAATCCATACGCTTGTGCCACAGCCGAGGCGTCACGGGCAATCACCAGGTGCTGGCCTGCACCGATCAGACCTCCCGGCGGGAAAGTGAAGCGGACCCCGGCGGAGAAGCTCCAGCCGGCAATATCAAGTGTTTCCGTTCCCGTGTTCAGGAGCTCGATGTATTCCGCTTCTTCGGGAACTCCCTCGCCAGGGCTGTACATCAGCTCGTTGATGACCACTTGGCCCTGGAGGTGGATGCAACAGGCGACACACAAAGCGACGCAGGCGGCAAGCTTCAACATGTCCTCACCCCGCGCCTACAATGGCACGGGTGCGACGTCGCAAACAAGGGTTATCCACGAACGGCCACGGACCAACACGGACCCAATTTCCAAACGTCGATGTTCGTTCGTGTCAGTCCGTGTTCGTCGGTGTTTGCTTGCTGTTTTTTAGTCCCTCATGAAAAAATCGCCCGCGGAGGGGAAATGCTCTTATCTCGACGATACTTCGCCTGTCTTCTTGTCACTCTGACTGTTTGCCCAGCCCTGCGCGCGCAAGAGAACTCAAACCTCGATACCCGCATCCGTGCGGAAATCAGCCGGTTCGAGGGCAAGGTCAGCCTCTTCGCCAAGAACCTCGATACCGGCACGACGTACGCCTTTGGGGCGGACGATATGGTTCGCACGGCGAGCACGATTAAGATCCCCGTGTTGGTCGAGGCTTTTGCTCAAGTGGCTGAGGGGCGGGTCCGGTGGGCCGACAAAGTCATTCTGAAGGACGCTAAGAAGATTTCGGGCTCGGGGGTTTTGCAGGAGCTGTCGGACGGGCTGGAGTTAACGTTGCGTGACGCCGTGACACTGATGATCGTCTTGAGCGACAACACGGCGACTAATCTCGCCCTGGACGTGCTGACGACCGATGCGGTCAATGCGCGGATAAGCGGGCTGGGCTTGAAGCACACCTTCCTTTTGAGAAAAGTCGGCGGCGGAGGGGTGAGCAAGGCGGGAGAAGACCCGGCGAACGCGCGCTTCGGCCTTGGTGTCACCACCCCGCGGGAGATGGTTTTCCTGCTCGAGAAACTGGAGCGCGGAGAGGTGATATCGCCAGCCGCCTCCGCAGAGATGATCAAGCTGTTAAAGCGCACCCAGGGCCACGAAGGGCTCGGGCGCACTCTGCAGGGTGTAGAGATGGCCACCAAGCCCGGCGCCCTCGACCGACTGCGCAGCGAGGTCGGGATCATTTACACCAAGCGCGGCCGGATCGCCGTCGCGATTACGTGTGATGATATGCCCAAACCGGAGTGGACGGTTGATAATCCCGGCTACCTGCTCCTATCCCGGCTTTCCCTCATCCTCATCGAGGGGCTGGCGAGCTGAACCGGGCCGCCGTTGCGGCGGCGAAAATCACCAGAACTCCGAGCGCCAGAAAGGTCAGGTCGAATTCCCTCCCGCCTTGCCTGCAGTGGAGAATCTCGGCAACGAGCAGGAGGATCACCGCCAGGGCAGGAGCCACCCAGGCGGCGCTCAGGAAGGAGCGTGGGCCCGGGACGTTTCTTCTCGCCAGGAAGGAAGACCAGGCGAGCGTAAAGGGGAAAAAATAGAAGAAGGCGTACGCGATTCGGGCGCCGTTGGTTCTTTTGGTGAACATCCCTGGGAGCGACTCCCGGCGCAAATCGAGACTTCCCGAAAGCACTCCGTTGACGAAAATCTTCAGGCGGCCTTCCCGAAAAACGACGATGGCCTGCGTCAGCTTCCGAGTCAGAGGTTGGTTCATGGTCGTGGCCGACAAAGCGCTCAGGCCGAGACCGGATACCGGCGTTCTTACCCAGAAAACCAAGTCCCTGGAACTCTGCCCCAGCAGGAAATTCGTGCTGTCCTCCGCTCCTGCCAGATTAAAAATGAGCGCTGGCCCCTTTTGAATCAGATTCCGAGGGGCAAACCAGACTTCAACTGAGAACTCCTGGCTATTGCGCAACTTGTCAGTGATGCGGGAGCCGGTCAGTCGACCGGTCGAGAGGCGCGCCGGGTGGCGGATGTGGACTCCGCTCGCGGTCTTCCTCCAGCGCAGTCGCCCCGACCCCTCAAGATGCAGGTCGCCCCCCTGACCGGTCTTGTCGGCCAGACCTGAACGCTGAGGCGGAGAGAATTCGTAGAGCGCGATTGGTTCGCCCGCGGCGTCCGACGCGACATGCGTTCCTTTTTGCATACAGGACAAATGCCGGCGGGCGCATTCCTCGTTCAGGGCGCGGCTGTAGATGGCGATGCGGTGCAAGTCGCCGTACCACGGCCGGGTCAGGCTCGTATTGTTTCCCGCATGGAAGCGGGCATCGCCGGACCATAATTGCGCCAGGTGCCAGTTTGGAAAGACGATCGGCATCGCCAGCGGCACCAAGGCGAGGATGGCCGCGATGGCGAGGAGGATTGGCCAGGTCAGCCTCGGATGCCACGCTCTGAACCAGCGCCGTATGTAGGCACTGGGCAAAGAGGCAACCACCACGGCGCCTGCCAGGGCACCGGTCCCATTCGAAATAACGTCGGTGATTGAGGAGTGGCGGTTACGCACGAAGAACTGCACGAACTCCACTGAGAAGCTGAGCAGACAGCCGAGCAGCGCGACCACCAGTATCGGCCACCCCTTCCGCCTCTTGGCTCCCGCAAAATGCAAACAGGCGATCATCCCGAAAGGGACAAACAGGAGAATATTCGCGACGAAGTCCCCGGTGAAGAAGACCGTGTTGCCACGCTGAAGACGATGGACGAATTCCGGGAGTCTTGAAAGGATCGGACCGGACGACCACTCGAACGGGTACAAGGTGGCAATCAGCAGGTACCCGACGTAGAGCAAGAGCGGGCCGGTCAGCCGGATCGCAGGTAGTAATGGAGTGCGAGACCAGGTGTAGTTCTTAATACCTCCATTGTAGATTCTTGACGGGTTCAGGAGCGAGGAGTAGTGTAACGTCGGTTTTTTTTCGGCAATTGTCAGAAAGGGGTGAACATGAGAGTTTCTGGGGTGATTCGAATGGTGGCCTTGCTGTTGCTGGTTTCCGCTACTGTCTGGGCGGCGGATGTGAGCGGCAAGTGGATCGGGGAGTTTACGAGTCCCGACGGTCAGACGCGTCAAAGCACCTTCAACTTCCAGGTCAGCGGGGAAACGTTGACCGGAACGGTTGCCAGCACGCGCGGCGAGAGCAAGATCGAGGAAGGGAAAGTCGTCGGTGACGACATTTCGTTCAACGTCACGCGGAACTTCGGCGGCAACGACATGAAGTTCGTCTACAAGGGCAAAGTGGCCGGAGACGAAATCAAGTTCACGGTCACCGTCGGCGACGGCGACCGCACTTTCGAAATTGTGGCCAAACGGGCCAAGTAGCGACCCGAAGGGGCCAAGGATCAAAGGGGCAAAGGGGCAAAGGGAAAAGCGCAACGCACCTTTTCCCCTTTGCCCCTTTGCTCCTTTGATCCTTGGCCCCTTCCTCCCCCTTCTTCCTTCCCGCCTCTTCTCGTACATTGGATGAATGGAGTTACTTGTTGAAGAGGCGATTACGGAATACTCCGACAGGCATACGAGCGAGGTAAATCCCTTGCTCCGGGAGCTTCTGGCTGAGACAGAGGCGAGAACCGGGAAACTGGACTGGAGCATCGGGAAAGTCCAGGGTCAGTTCCTCAGAATGCTTGTCGGCTTGTCACAAGCGAAGTTCATTGTCGAGCTCGGAACTTTGACCGGCTTCTCCGCCTTGATCATGGCTGAAGCCTTGCCGCCGGACGGCCGTGTCCTCACCTGTGACAGCGACGCGGTGCACGCTGAGATCGCACGCAGTTTCTTTGCTCGAAGCCCACACGGGAAGAAGATCCAACTCGAGTTCGGGGATGCGATGAAATCGCTCTCCCGCATCCAGTCGGGGACCGTCGACGGGGTGTTTGTCGATGCGGATAAGGAGCAGTATCCAGGCTACTACGAAGAATCGCTGCGGGTTCTGAAGGTCGGAGGATGGATCGCGATAGACAACGTGCTGTGGGATGGAGAAGTGGTTGACCCCGAAAACAATGACCCGGACGTGACAGCCATCAAGCGGTTCAACGACAAAGTCCGTGAAGACAACCGGGTCGACAAAGTGATGCTGACCATCCGGGACGGGATCTACCTGGTGCGAAAGCGGTGAAGGGCGGGGTGATAGAGTGACAAGGTGACAAGGGACACAAGGGACAAGGGACAAGGGACAAGGGACAGAAGGGACAGAAGGGACAGAAGGGACACAAGCGAAAGCGACAACGCGATTCCCCGTCGCTGATGTCCCTTGTGTCCTTCTGTCCCTTCTGTCCCTTCTGTCCCTTGTGTCCCTCGTCACTTCGGCGCGGGCTGTTCGACCCAGACGGACGCCTTCTTGGCCCAACTGGTGTCCTTGTACCTGGACTGGAACTGTCGGCCGGTTTCGGTCAGCGCGTTGCCATCGCCGGTGTCCTTGTATCTTGACACCCCGGTCCAATACAGAGCCTCGGGGGCCGCCTCCGAGCTCGGGAACTGTTCAACGACGGACTGAAATCGCTTTTCCGCGTCCTTGAACTGACCGTGAGAGAAAGCGAGTTTCGCGAGTCCGAGCTCTAACTGTGCCAGGAAATCATCCACCGGGAGAAAACCTTCGAATCGATGTTGCTCCTTACCCTCTGAATCCAGAATGATCGCCGTCGGCGTCCATTGTGCGCCGAACCTCTGGAACATGTCGGGTTGTTCCTTCACGTGGATCTTGACGGGGACGAATTCCTGACTGATGTACTTGCGGACTCGGTCATTGGTGTAAACCTCGGCATCCAGCCGAGCGCATCCCGCTCACATCGGCGCGGCGCTGAAATCGAGCAGCACCGGCCGTTTGTTTTTGCGGGCCTCTGCCAAGGCAGAGTCGACGTTGCGATTCCAGTTTATTTCCATGCCACTAGTATTCTGCATAGTGGCACAAAGGGGAAGAGAACCGCCGAGCTTCGCCGCGACCCTACTTCTTTTCCGCGAGATCCTTCAGTACGCGGGTCAGGGTCTGGTTAAAGAGCTCGGGATTCTCGAGCATCGGGTAATGCCCCATATGCTTGAGAACGACGGCGTCGAAATCCCGGTAAACCTGCCGATTTGCCTCAATGTCCGTGGGAAACAGGTCTCCGTTGATGCAACGGATCGGGATAAGAAGTCCCTTCAAGGGGGCGGTGAAGTCATATGTCCCGAGGCTTTCCATTATTGACGCAGCCGTCTCGGGCTGGTTGTCCAGCATCTGCTTCTCCACCCATGCGTACAACTTGGGATCGGTGTCGGGATGCAAAAGCGCCCGCACCATCTTCTTCATTGTCGGCGTGAAATCGTCCCGAAAGGCTTTGGCCTGCTCTTTTGCCCAATTGGCCGGAGGTTTCTGGGCCAGGCTCTGAAGGCTGTCGACCGCAATGACGGCCATGGCCCGCTTAGGCATGAGCCGGGTGGCTTGCAGGGCGACCGGACCACCCAGCGAATTGCCCAGGATGACCACCCGGCGCAGTCCCTCCTTTTCTACTACCGTCTGTACATCCTTCGCAAAGGGCACGATACCCCAAGCTTTCCGGTCAACAGGACCTTGGTTAACATATCTCCTCCAGGTTTTAGGTTTTGGGAAAATTCAGCGAGGCGGGCGCTTAGGCAGAGGATACACCAAAACCGGCGGGAATCAAGCGAGATCAAAGGGACACAAGGGACATGCGTCCGCCTGCTTTGTCGCTTGTGTCCCTTCTGTCCCTACTCCACCTTGAAAGTCCTGATTTGGCCTTGCAGGCCAGCCGTCATTTTTTGCAGCTGGTCCGCAGTGGCGGCGACGTTCTGGGTTCCGGCGGCCACGTGCTCGGCGGTGGTGGCGATGGCCGACACGCTGCTGTTGATGTGCTCGGAGTTGCTTGAAAGCTGGTTGGCCGCTGTCGCCAGCTGCTCAATGCCGGCGACGACCTGCTGGGAGGCGCGTATGACCTCCTGCAAGGCCGAACCAGCCTGTAAGGTAAGCTCCCGCCCCTTGTCTGCCTCAGCGGTGCTGTTCGAGATCACCTGGGTGGTGGCCGCGATCCCCTCCTGTATTTTGATGATCGTCTGATTGATATCGCGCACCGACTGCCGGGTCCGTTCGGCCAGATTGCGGACCTCGTCTGCCACCACGGCGAAACCCTTGCCCGCTTCTCCGGCCCGGGCGGCTTCAACGGCGGCGTTGAGCGCCAGCAGATTGATCTGAAAGGCGATGCTCTCGATCACGCTGACAATTTTGCCGATTGAAGAACTGCTCTCGTGGAGTCGTTCGACCAATGAGGATGTGTGACTGATATCGTCGGTCATTCGCCGCGTACTGTCGAGGGTTTGAGTGAGTACCCGGCCCCCGTCCTGGGCTGTCTCACCCGCCTGCCGGGCATTTTCAGAGGCAAGTGAAGCGCTTCGGCTGGTCTCCAGTATGGCACTCGACATCTCCTCGATCGCGGCGGATACGCTCTGGGCGTGCGCCGACTGTTCCTCCGAACCGGCCGCCATCTGCGTGGCATTCAGCAGCAGGGTTCCGCTCGCTTCCGCCGTTGTGTTGACGAGTTGGGTCACCGCCGCCAGCATCGTGCGGATATTGGCGACGGCCCGGTTGAGCCCGGCGATGAGACTCCCGATCTCGTCCTGGCGTTCCGCCTGAAGACAAATCGTGAGATCGCCGTTGGAGAACTTCTCGATTTCGGTGAGAATCCGGCTGACATTACCCCGGAGGTAGGAATGGTTTCGCTCCAGTTCCTGCATGAGGCGGTCGCGTCCCTCCTCGGCCCGCTTCGTTGCGGCAATTTCGTCGTTCAGTTTGCGGTTGATCTTCTCCAGCCGCTGCCGGCGTCGTCGCGCGTTCAGAGTGATGGTGAAGACGACGGCGGTGACGGTGAGCCCCGCCAGGAGGCGGAACCAGAGAGTCGCCCAGAAGGGAGGGGCGATATGAAGGGCCACAGACGTGCCCTCTTCGTTCCAGTGGCCGTCGTTGTTTGAACCCCTCACTCGGAACACGTAATCGCCTGGATCGATGTTCGTGTAGACTGCGGTCCGTTGAGCGCCCACATTGTTCCAGTCATTGTCAAATCCATCCAGCTTATAGGCGTACTGATTCCGTTCGGGGGCGGAGAAATCAAGCGCGGCAAATTCAAACGCGAAGGACGACTGGAGATAAGAAAGAGCGATTTCTTTCGTCTCGCTGATCTGTCGCCGAAGGATCGAGTCTTTGCCGACCGTTACGCTCTTGTTGCCGATCCTGAAATCGGTCAATAGGACGGCTGGTATCGCCTCGTTTTCGAGAATTCGGTCGGGATAAATGAGGTTGAAGCCGTTGTTGACCCCTCCCAGATAGACCGAGCCTTCTCGGGTGGTCATCGCGGCGGCTCGGTTGAACTCGCTACCAAGAATCCCGTCGGCCTTGGAGTAGATTCTCACCTGCCCGGATTTCGGGTCCAGCCGATACAGGCCTCTTCCTGTTCCGACCCACAAAAGTCCCTGCCGGTCCTTGGTCAGGCTGGTGACTTCGCTGAGTGGCAGACTGGTTTGAACGGGAAGGAATTTGCCGCTGGCTTTCTCGAACCGGTCGAGTCCCTGGTCGGACGCCACGTAAAAAGTCCCCGGAGACATCTCCTCAACGGCTTGGACGTGATCGCCAGAGATGCTCGACCGGTTATTCTCATCGTGGCGATAAGAAGTCACTTTGTCGGTTCGTGGATCAAAAACAAGCAGCCCCGCCTCGGTCCCGACCAGAAACTGGCCTTCCGAGTCCTTGAAGACCAGGGTCGCGTGAAGGGTCGACGTCACGCGGGTGCTCCGGCCTGTGGCCGGATCGAAGACAACCAGGCCGTTCGGATTTGTGGCCAGGACCAGGCGACCCTTCAGATCCTCGTCTATGCCGAAAATGTTATTGTTGGGCAGGCTGCCGTTCTGGCGAGTGAAGTAACGGAAGGTATTCCGGTCGCGATCGTACAGGTTCAGGCCACCGTCCCATGTGCCTAACCAGAGGTTCCCTTTGCTGTCCTCAAAGGCCTCCAGAACTGCGTCACGGTTAAGTCCGCTGTTGCCTGTATTAAAGTGGGTAAAACTCCGGGTTCGGGGATTGAATCGGTCTAACCCTCCGCCGTCGGTGCAGACCCAGATGAAACCTTCGCGATCTTCCAGGAAATCAGTGACCGAGTTGTGGTTCAGGCTGTTAGCGTTACCGGGCACCTTGCTGAAGTGGAGGATCGCGTCCCCGTTCTTGCGGGTGATGTTGGCCCCGCCGGCGAAGGTTCCCGCCCAGATATCGCCAGACCGGTCCTGATGAATACAGTTGATTGACTCGTGATTAAGACTGGAGGGATCGTTCGGATCGGCCCGGTAACGTTCGAACCTGCCGGTTTCGTAATCGTAGCGGCAGAGTCCGCCATTCTCGATGCCGATCCAGACCTCGCCGCTTCGGTCCGCGTAAAGACAAAAAGCGTTGAGCCCGGCCAGTTCGTCCATTCGTTCAAACACCGGCTCTTGTCGGCCTAGATTGAACCTCGAGACCCCTTCGCTCGATCCGACCCAGAGGTAGTTCCGCCCGTCCAGTGCCAGCTGAGTCAGATTGTTGCTTGGAAGGCTTGACGGATTGGAAGCATCAGCCAGGAATCGAGTGGCGCGTTCGGATACGGGATCAAACCGGTTCAGGCCGCCGGCGGTCGCAACCCAGAGTCGCCCGGAACTTTCCGGGACAGCAAATCTGACCGTCCCTGCAGTCAGAGTGCTCGAATTGCTGGGATCGTGCCGAACTACCTTCGCCTGCCGGGTCGCAGGATCGAATCGAACGAGCCCGCCCTCCGTACAGAGCCAAAGGCGGCCGGCCGGGTCACCGGTTATGCAGTGCACGACTGGGCCTATCCCCTCGACCGGAGCAGCGTTCTTTTCCCCCAGCGAAGGGTCGGCAAAGTTGACGAAATCGTTTGTTTCGGGCTGGTAGAGGCTCAAACCAGCCTCTGTCCCGATCCAAAGTCGCTTTCGGTTGTCCTCGTACAAGCAGGTGATGTTGTTGTTGATTATGCTGTTGGGGCTATTCTGCCTCTGATACACGACGAAACGGTAGCCATCGTACCGGTCAAGCCCGTTGCCCGTACCCAGCCACATGAAGCCCCGGCTGTCTTGGAGAAGCGCTCTGACCAGCGATTTCGACAACCCGTCTTCGGCCGTAAGGTGCCGGAACCGCAACGAGCGGGCTTCGACAGTCAGACCTGCGAAGAAACAAACCAGAGTGGCAAGTGTGAGGAGCGGTGGCAGAACACCCGCGCTCCCGAGAGTAGCGCGCCCCCAGTGAGAAGACACAGCTTGACCCTCGGTGCTGGGGTTCCTCATGACCAGCAGATTATGTACGTTTGCCACCCAATAGCAAAGTGAAAGTGGAACGCGGTCCGCTAACCTGCGTAGAATTGGATGTTGACCGGAAGTGAGTCAAGAAGCGGAAGGAGAACAATATGAGAACCAAGCTTTTGATTCCCGCCGCAGTTATTGCCGCCGCGATCGGTCTGATCGGGGCCCAACAACGTCAGGCCCCGCTTAGTCCGCCGGCTGAAACCTCCGTCACGATCGACGGAAAGATGATCAGTATCAAATACTCCGCGCCGTCTATGCGCGGGCGCAAGATTTTCGGTGGGCTTGAGCCGTATGGAAAGGTCTGGCGCGCCGGAGCAAACGCGGCGACCGCATTCCATACCGATGCTGATATCGATCTTGGAGGCCTCGCCGTTCCCAAAGGCGACTACACTCTCTACGTCTGGTTGGCAGAAGACCAATGGGAGCTGATCGTGAACAAGCAGACCGGCCAGTGGGGAACCAGGTACGATCAGCAAATGGATCTGGGCCGGGTGAAAATGAAGATGAGCAAGCCTCCAGCGCCGATCGAAACCTTCAAAATAACTCTCTCAGAGGCGGGCGCCCATGCAGGTAACCTCGAAATGGCTTGGGAAAACACCACCGCGTCTGTGCCCTTTACGGTGAAGTGAAGGCTGGGAATTACGCTGAAGAAACGGTGACGGTTGCCGATTGCGGTTGTTATCCAGAATCACACGAATTACACAAATTGGGACGAAGCTAATTCGTGTAATTCGTGTAATTCCTGGATGACAACCGCTATCGGCAACCGATTTGATTTTCCTTCCCGAATACCTTACTCTGCTCAAGTCCTCGACGCCTACCAAACGAGTGACGAAAAAATCAGTGGTTCTCCAATTGGAGGTTTGATGGGTTCAGACTCTTCCGCCGGACCCGGTCCGGCTTCGGTAATAACGGCGGGTGAAGCGCCAGGGAACGGAGATTCCGGCGGCAAATTGATCGTCCTCACCGCCCCGTTGACGGAATGTATCGATCATGCCGGCTACTTCATCCAGATGGCCATTGCCTCTCTCCCGGCTTGGATGGAATGGGTGATCGACAAGAAGTACCCGGCCTGGCGTAAGGTGGAACGGCATGAAGACGGTTCAGCCAAATACATGCCGGCCGGACTCAGAGTGCTGGAACAGTCGCTTCGCCGCCACTATTCAGCGGATGATATCGCTGTCTGCTTTCCCGAAGACCTGGCCCGTTTCCTGGGCCCCAGAACGCGGGTCGTTGCCGTTTCGACCCACAATCCGCTGGGCGTGACGTTCGCTGCCGGCGTATACACCTCGATTTTTGGAAACTCGCGGCTGCCGATCAACTCGGCCCACGCTCGCGCCGCCTTCGCCGCCATCAAGTCGAGCCCGTACCGTCATTTGTTTAAGGTGATCGTGGGCGGGTCGGGCGGCTGGCAGATCAGTCAAACGGATTCTTACGAGGAGCTGGGCGTCGACTGCGTGGTCCAGGGGCGGAGCGAATCGGCCGACTGCATGAATCTCTTCGACATGGCAATCCGGGGCGAGGAACTGCCTCGTGAGATCAGCGTCGCTCACCCCCTAAACCGTGACGATATCCTGGTGCCCGAGGCGCGGACGACCTTTGGCGTCATTGAAATGACGACAGGATGCGGTCGCCGGTGCAATTTCTGTCTGCCGGATCTCAACCCTCAAATAGACGTCCCGAAGGACAAGATAATGGCGGCCGTGCGGGCGAACGTCGCCGCCGGGAACAAGCAGATCTCCCTGGCCACGGAGGACATGTTCATTTGGGGCCAGGTTCGGACGGGGACACCGTTTTTCTTTCCGAATCGTGAGGCGCTCGTGGACCTGTTCCGCGAGATAGTCGAAACGCCTGGCGTGGAGCAGCACATTCTCAGTCACTGCACCATGGCTCCTGCCGTCGTCGACCCGCAGCTCATTCGGGAGTTGTCGGAGATCCTCCTGGAGAAGAGTCCGGTTCATCTGCCGCGGGTCAGCCGGCACCCAAAGAAGAAGATCTTGTCGCCCCTGATCGGGCTCGAAACGGGCTCGGTGCGACTGGCACGCCAGCTGATGCCGAGCAAGGCCGTTCCGTTCGCCGTCGACGACTGGCCGAGCGTGGTTCTCGAGGGTCTGCGTATCATGAACGAGAACAACTGGTTCCCGGTCATGACGTTGATGGTGGGAAACCCCGGCGAGACGGATGACGATGTCATGGCGACGCTCGACGTCGTGTACGAGATTGAGCGGCGCGGTCTTTTCGCCTTCATGGTGCCCTCGGTGTTCACGCCGCTTCACGACACGCGGATGGAGAACAAGAAGGGAGTCACCGAGACGAAGCATCTCTCGGCGCTTCAGTGGCAGCTGCTCATGAAGTGCTGGAAGATGAACCTTCGTCCGGGACAGTACAGCTGGTGGGGACCCCTTGCCTGGCGCTTCGGCTCGTTCCTTTTGTGGCTGTTCCGACTCCGGCGATTGAACGGACCCTATTTCACCTGGCCGCTCTTGTTGTTCGCCGGTGCGCTGCCGGAGAGTTGGATGGGGAAGCTCAGGAAGATCTACATAGGGAAGCCGCTAAAGACGAAGACTCGTGCGGAGCTGATCGAAAGCCTCCGGCCCAGCCATCGGAGCTTCATCCGCGAGGACGTGGCCTGAGGAGGTACAGATACAGAGCCGCGTCGAATGGGCGCGGCTTTGTAGCTGAGCCCGATACTCTCAGAGAGATGGCCTGACACCCGTGCTGCGCGTGACTCGGGCGCGCTGGACTGCTGTGGCGTGTGTGCGAAGCCTCTGGCAGCCATCGCACGGGTGTCATTCCCATCTGCTCTCTTACTACGCGTCGCCTGCCAAAAGTGTCTTCGTTCCCGGCACTCTTAACGAAGATTTAACAACTCGCCTGATCCATTCGCTCGCTCGCTTCATCTCTACAAGTGACGGACACGATCGCAAGAAATAAGTTCAGTTTGGCGTCCCAGGCGCCAAAGCAGGAGGCACAGGCGGGATTCCCCTCCTCTTCGCTTGTGCCTCCGATTTTGGGATTTGCTTCTTCTCGCCTCCGGTTTGCCGGCGGGTTGAGCTACGAGCGCTGCGGCCCCCCCAGTCGCGGAAACTTACCCGCTGCCGGTTCGTATAAGGAAGTATCCCTCCTCACCAAGCTCACTTACGGTACTATGGGGGGACAGGATTGACTATGAAGATCCGCGCTCAACTCGCCTTGAGTTTCCTCTTGTTTACGATAGTCCCGCTTGCCGGGTTAACCCTCTACTCTTACTCGACTTCCATCCGGGCTTTCAGGAATGTGGTCCAGGAGGAATCGGCGGCACTCGCGAAGGAGATGAGCCATCGCATGGAAGCGGTCACCCGCGATCTCCAGCACCGGATTCACCGATTGGACCGCCGTCCCTTCTATCAGATGGGAGCCGAGGCAAGAGGGAAGGGCCAGGTTCATCCGGCCGATGTGTACGCGCAGATCATGTCCGGTATGGGCGAGATGGCCCCGTATGTTGATTCCCTGGAATTCCCGACCGCTCCTCCTCCCGAGACGTATCGCGGAGGTGTCCCGGATGCTCCTAACGTCCCCGTTCCTCCGCCTCCGGCCGAGTCGACGATGGCCCAGCGCCGTCCAAGGCCGAGTCCCGGGGCGCTGGCCATGGTCAAGCCGGGATCCGCAGCCCGCCATCCGGACTTTTCGGATACCGGACTGCGCAAGAGCGAATTTGAGTCGGTCGTGGTATACCTCGACAACCTTACTGATCGGCTGGGTGCCAAGGATCCCGGGGCCTTGGCTGCCAGCATCGAGGAAGATAAGAATCGGCTTGTCCTCAAGTGCAGCGATCCCGAGGTGGACGCTGCGGTCAAGGCCAAAGTAAAAAAGGCCACGGATCAGAAAGTCGACTTCCACCTGAGCGAAGAGCAGGTCCGCAAAATCACAGCAGAGGCGCAACGGGCGGCTGCCGAAGCGATAAGGAACGCCGAGGAGATGAAACGGTCAGGCGAGACCTTTCAGCGGCAGATCCCGCGTGATCCGGCTTTGTGGCGGCGGAAGGCCGAAAAGATGCGGGCGACCATGGAACTGTGGGTCAACCAGCAGAACGGTAAGGCCGGCGCGCAGCCGGGAGGCATGGTTAGCCCAATCAAAGCACAGATACGCGCCGACGAGGTACTGGCAGGAATTTTTGAGCGCGGCCGGTTTGCACACGGCGAAATCCAGTTCGCGGTCGACAAGAAAGGGAACGTGCACTCGCCGGATCAGACCAAGGTTGCCCACCTGGAAAAGCTGGGATTGAAGACGACGGAAGGCAAGGCCGCTTCTGTACAGTCCTGCCCTGAAGACTGGATCGTGGGGACCGCATTCGAGCCGGTGTCGGGCATGACATTCGGCATTGCCCGGCCGATCGGAACGTCCCTGCAGCAGCTCCGGTCTACCGCGCTTCGAAATTTGGGCATCGGCTTCGCTTTTATTGGACTTGCCTTGCTCGGCATCATTCCGGTTTCCGGGCGGATGACCCGCAGCCTGTCGACTCTGACCCAGGGCGTGGAACGCCTGTCTCGGGGCGATCTTGAAGCTCGGGTTCCGGTCCGGTCAAAGAATGAGTTTGGCGCTTTGGCCGCCGCTTTCAACAAGATGGCGTCGGATCTGGCGCAGCAGCAGAAAATACTGGTCGAGCAGGAGCGCCTCCAAAAAGAGCTTGAAATGTGCCGGCGGATCCAGGAGGTCCTGCTGCCGCGCGAGCCGCTTAAAGTCGGATTTGCCGAGGCCCGGGGCGTTTCAATTCCGGCTCGTCAAGTGGGTGGCGACTTCTTCAATTACTTCGTGTTGCCCGAGGGCGATGTTGCGGTACTCATGGGCGATGTCTCCGGGAAGGGTGTGCCGGCCGCACTCCTGATGGCGAATCTCCAAGCCAGGTTGCAGGCGCGACTCCAGGTGGAGCGAAACCTGGCACGGCTGGCTGAGGAGATTGATTTCGAGGTCAACAGACAGACCGAACCGCAGACGTTTGCGACTCTCTTCATGGGCATTATCAGCCGGGATGGACGCGTTCTGCGCTGGGTTAACGCCGGGCACAATCCGCAGTTCGTTCTCGGCGTCGATGGCCGGGTGCAGAAGCTCGGGGCAACCGGCAAGCCGATTGGGCTGCTCCCCGGGGATGGGTTCGAGGAACATTCGGTAGAACTCAAAGCCGGAGATTTCCTTTTTCTTTATACCGACGGTCTCGTCGAGGCCGAAGATCCGCAGGGCGAGGAGTTCGGAATTGAGCGGCTGGAAGCCATACTTCAAAAGGAGCGCAAGTTCGGCTTGGAACAGATCGTGTCGGACTTGCTCCGGGCCATTCGGGAACACCGCGGCGGAACCGAAGCCGGCGATGATGCCACCCTGTTGGCGTTAAAGGTGGCTGTGGATTAAGCCGTCCGCGTCGTGCGGGGCTCAGCGCATTTTCGGGCTCCGCCGCCCAAATGAAAGTCGATCCGGCTCTCGAGGTGGCGCAGGAAAGCCGTGTCCGCGGCGAAGATGTTGACGACCGAGTCCTGCATTCGGTCAAGAAGCGACTCTCCCTTGGTTAGATCAACCTCGACGTCATCGGCCCGGCCCCTCTGTCTCTTGTGAGCCTGACCCGCCTCAACCAGTACTTCCGCTGCCTGCCTGAGCTCTTCACGGCGGCCGCGGAACAGGCGACGCATGGAGGTCCGAATGAAACGCGGGTCGGCCTCAGCCAGAGCCGACGATACGGCCTCATAGACCCTGACCTGAAGGTCGGCGCTCGAAAGGGTAGTCTGGGTGACCATACCGGTGCCGATCAGGTAGCGAACGGCGTGGCCCTCCGCAAACACTGAGACGGCCTGATCTGCGGCCGACTTGAGGCCAAGAATGAAGAAAATCTTCCGAAAATAGCGACCTACGACGTAAAGGGTCACTGTCAGCGGCAGGAAGAGCAAATAGGCACAACCTTTCCCGAGTGCCCAGTCCCGCTGTCCCGCTGTTAGGACCTTCAATCCCCGCTGGTCGATCTGAAGCCGGCTGCCCTCCAGAATGTACCCGTACATGCGGCGGCGAACCAGGTTCAGAGTCCAATCATCCACAAAAGGAACCGGTATCAGGTAAGAAGCGCCTCCCAGCAGGCTGAACAAAGCCAGCCGCCGAGAGACGGGGTCGGTGGGAGTAACGCCTATCGTGACGGGTTTAGGGTGGGTTTCAGAAGGGACAGAAGGGACACAAGGGACACAAGGGACAGAAGGGACAGAAGGGACAGAAGGGACAGAAGGGACACGAGCTGCGGAGTCCCTTGGGTCCCTTGTGTCCCTTCTGTCCCTTGTGTCCCTTCTGTCCCTTGTGAAACCCACTCTACTCCTCATCTCCCAGCGCCGTGCCGACCAGGCGCGCGGTCTGCAGCCACGGATGATCAGGCGGCACGGTCTTCCGATTGCCGGCCACTTCCTCGAGGGGGACGGGGACGCATTCGTTGCCCTGCAGTCCGACCATCACCCCGTATTGGCCTTCCTGGACGAGCCGGGCACAGACCGTGCCCAGGCGGGTGGCCAGGAGGCGATCCGCAGGTGTCGGGGTTCCGCCTCGCTGCAGATGGCCGAGAGACGTGACTCTCATCTCTAGCCCGGTCATCTCCTGCAGGTGGTGAGCCAGCCGCGCGCAGTTTTCTCCGCCGACCGGAAGGAGGCCCACAGCGGGCTCGTCAGACGGGGAGGCCGGTGCCGCCTTCTTCGAATCCTTCTTCTTCTTGTTCTTCTTCTTTGACTTTTCTTCCCTGGCGTCGCCCTTCGGCTGGGCGCCTTCCGCCATCGCCACGATACTGAAGCGCTTGCCTTTGCGGTCGCGATGAATGAGGGCGTTAGCGACAGCCTGGACGCTGAAAGGGATTTCTGGGATCAGGATAACGTCGGCGCCCCCCGCGATGCCGGCGCCGAGGGCCAGCCAACCGGCGTTATGGCCCATGATTTCGACCAGAATGACCCGGTGGTGGCTTTCGGCCGTGCTGTGAAGCCGATCGATCGCCTCAGCCGCGACCGCCATCGCGGTATCGAAGCCGAAGCTGAGATCCGTTTTGGCAACGTCGTTATCGATGGTCTTCGGCAGAGTGATGATGTTGAGTCCCTTTTCCGCGAGTCGCAACGCGTTTTTCTGAGTTCCTCCTCCTCCCAGGCAGATCAGGGCGTCGAGGTGCTGTTTGTGATAGTTCTCGACGGCAACCTCCGTCATGTCCATTTCTTCACCGCCCACAGTCATCCGGTGAAGCTTGTCCCGACTGGTTCCAAGAATTGTGCCGCCCACCGTCAGGATGCCGGAGAGTGAGCCGTCCGCGAAACGAGTGATGCGGTTCTCAATAAGCCCACGAAAACCATCGCGAAATCCAATGAACTCCGCCTGGTACAAGTCCATCAGCGGACGGCCCACTCCGCGGATCGCCGCGTTCAAGCCCGGGCAGTCTCCGCCTGCCGTCAGAATACCAAAGCACTTCGTCGCCATAATGTCTCCTCATTCCAGAGAAGACATAGAATGGCAATGACTTCAAGCGTGCGCGCGGTCAGCTTCAAGCTGTGAGGTGCACTGCGGACAGCGGGAGGCCTGGAGCGGAATGCTCGAAAGGCAATAGGGACAGTTCTTCGAAGTAGGGGCCGCCGGCGCGGCCTCGGGCTGCCGCCTCATCCGGTTGATCCAGCGAACCAGCAGGAAGACGGCAAAGGCGACCAGAACGAAGTCAAGCACAGTATTAAGGAACAGCCCATAGTTGATGGTTGGCACCCCTGCCTCTTTGGCTTCGGCCACGGTCTTGTACCCGGAGCCGGAGAGAGCGACGAAAAGGTTCTCAAAGTTCACACGTCCGGCCAGGAGCCCGATCGGAGGCATGAGGATGTCATTGACAAAAGAAGTAACGATCTTTCCGAAGGCCACCCCGATGATGAGGCCGACCGCCAGGTCGACGACGCTACCCCGCATGGCAAATTCTTTGAATTCACGAAGCATGTGCTCTCCTCCTTTTGTGCGAGAGTGTAAACGAAGATGGTAAAGAAGTGGAAGAAATCAGGGAGAAGTTGTTATTGGAGGGCAGGATCTCTCCGGGCCCGAGAATACGGGCCCGAACCGCCAGGCACGACCGTTTCAAGCAACCTTCAGAATCGGGTGGATCATCACGATGAAAACACCGTCTTCTTTGATGATGTATTCGATCTGATACTCACCTCGTTCTCGGCTGTTCAGCCAGTTGTGCAGTTCTTCAAGGGTGGTGAACCGCTTGCTCATTCCGACCAACTCCTTTCGAGACTTTGATTGAGATAGCCAAACGGTTAAGAGTGTTGATCGGTATTATGCCGAGAGAGGGGTGACATGAAGTGACGCCCACCCTTAAAACGGCCGGCAATAAAGTTTTCTCCAACTTTTTGATTGTAATCAGCACTCAAAAGATCGAGTGAGATGCCGTTCGGAAAGCACCCACTGATTCCATTCTACAACGAAGCCTTCGCCTAGGTATAACCGGGCTGCCACTGCGACGCAGTCCTTAGCGGCAACCGACAGGGAAATTTTTCCTGCTTCGTCGAGTCTTTGGCTGTCTGGCTCGTCCCTCTTGTCTGGTCCGCTTCCGCGTGGCACGGCGGTTGGGCACGACCGAGTCCGGGCTGGCACGCGACGTGCTGTCTTACCGCCAAAACCCACCCCCCGACCTTCACCGGTCAATAAGGAGGACAAACGAATGAAGGCCCTACGGAGCATACTGGCGGCCTTGCTTATTCTGTCGGTTCAGGTCAGAGCTGACAGCAATGCGAGCATCAGAGGGCAGGTCTTGCCCGGTCCTGGGGAAACCGATCTGCCTGGAGTCGTAATGGTACGGATCATGGGCCCCGGTGTGCAGCAGGTGACGTACGTCTCGGGAGGACACTTCTCGTTTAGCGGCCTCCCGCGTGGTGATTACACGATTTATGTGACCGCACAGGGAAGAGAGGATACGGTATTTGAGCTTCCAGACTGGTCGGCAGACCGATCCGACCTGGTCACAGTCACAATGGGTGCCCGAACCGCCGACGCGAATGTTCCGCCGTCAGGCAATACTGTCGTGGATCTTAAGACGCTGAAGGTCTCTCCGAAAGCTCACGAGGAGATGCAGAAAGGCCTCGACTGTCTGGATAAGACTGAATTCCAAAAGGCCGAGAAGCATTTCAAAGCAGCTATTGGTAAGTCTCCGGAGTTCTACCAGGCTCATAACAATTTAGGGATCGCCTACCTCCGCCAGAAGCGGCTGGAGGAGGCGGAAAAGGAGTTTGCAAAGGCCGTTGAGATTCAACCGGAGAATGCCATTGGCTTGAAGAACCTCGCTTATTTGAGAATGAACCAGGGACGGCCCAAGGAGGCCATCGATCCTCTGTCGAGGGCCCTGCAGCTGGAAAGCAATGACGCGACAGCCGAGATGTATCTGGGCGAAGCTTATGTGCAGACGAAAGATTTCGCGGCCGCCAAGGAGCATCTGCTAAAGGCCGTTCTCTTGAACCCGGCCCTCATTCATGCGCATTACCGGCTCGGGTACATTTTCGTGCAGGAGAAGGTGTACGACGAAGCTTTGAAGCACTTCCAGGCCTTCCTGAAGCTTAATCCGCCGAGCGGCAAAGAGGAGGTGCAGGCGGTAGTAGGGAAGTTGGAGCAGTATTTCAAGGATAGTCTGGCCCGGACCAGCACGAATCCGGGGTTCTAGGGGTCAAAGGACCTCAACGACCTGAAGGACCTGAAGGGCGACGACAGGCTTAAGGTCCTTCGGATCCTGCAGATCTTTCCGGTCCTTCAGGTCCTTGAAGCCTGTGCCCTCACATCCACCGCAGCGCTACTGAGAAGTCCGCGGAAAGCTGCTCGAGCTTGGCCACCAGCGGCTGGCGGAAGGGTATACCCGACGCCTCGTACTCGAGCTTGCATCGATGGCTATGTTCGCCCGGCCAGCTGACTTCTCCCTGCTCGGGCGCTGGAGTCGCGGACTTCAAATGGTTTTTGAGAGCCTCGGTCTTTGACTCAAGCCACGCCCCAAAAGGACGCAGGGCGATAAACGTCTTGCTGGATCCACCTGCAAAATCATCTGGACGTCCGTCTTTGCCTTGCTCGAAGCAGAGCAGGCCGCCCGCCAACGCTCCCGTCAGCAACTCGATCATGAAAGCCAGACCCGAGCCTTTATGTCCTCCCATCGGGAGAATACGGCGGCTCTCTAGGATCGCCCGCGGATCCTTGGTAACTCTTCCTTCTTCGTCGACCCCCCATCCAACGGGGACCGCTCGACCTTCGGCGGCGGCATCCATAATCTTTCTCACCGCAGCCTGCGTCATCGCGATGTCAAGGACTGCCGGCTCTTGTCCCTCTCCGGCAGGGACGCCGATGGCGATAGGATTGTTCCCGAGACATGGGTCCTTGGTTCCCCAGGCCGGAAAGTTGACAGTAGCATTCGTGAAGGCCAGGCCGATGTACCCTGCCCTCGCCGCCCGCAGAGCGTAACTATAGCCCCGCCCCCAATGCGCCACCCCGCGCACTGAAACGAGGCCGACGCCGTAGACTTCGGCCCGCGTTACCGCTGCATCCATGGCAAGGGCCGATGTGTAACGCCCAATGGCTCGATCGGCCTGGTAAAGAACGGCAGCGGGCAGCTCAGTCACCACCGTGAGCTGAGGATTGGCGTTTATGCGGCCCGCCCGGAGACTCGCAGCGAGACCGGGTACCAGCTGCACGCCATGCGAGTGAACCCCGGCCAAGTCAACTTCGGCCGTAATCTCCGCTTCGATCCGGGCCACATTGTCCGGTGCCCCGGCTTTGGAGAGGACCTCCCGAATGAAATCGATGAGATCTTTATGCGCCATGCGCTTGGTGGCTTGAACGCCCTTGGAGTGAACCATGCTCACGCCTCTGTTTCCAGTTTGAGAGGAGTGTATCCGACGATCGGCATGAGAGCAATGCTCCAGGGAGCGATTCTGCTACTATAGAAATGCCTTCAAGAATTTATGAAAAGAGCGCCGTTCCACCTGCTTACCCTGTTGATTCTGACCAACTTCGCATTTCCCGATGTGCGTCCAAGATCGGTCGATGCCGCTGCCTTGAAGCTCGAGCTGAAGAAACTGACCGTCGTCGGGAACGTTCTTTACCTGGCCGCACATCCGGATGATGAAAACGCCGCCGTCCTGGCTTACTTGTCCCGAGGACGGTTGCTCCGAACCGGCTACCTTTCTTTGACCCGGGGCGACGGAGGCCAGAACCTGATAGGTTCCGAACAGGGTAAGCTCCTCGGTGTCATTCGGACGCAGGAGCTGCTTGCCGCCCGCAGCATCGACGGAGCCGAGCAGTTCTTCACCCGGGCGGTCGACTTTGGCTACTCGAAGACGGCCGAAGAGACGCTGCGGCTCTGGGGCAGGGAAGCCGTATTGTCGGATATCGTTTGGGTGATCAGGAAATTCCAGCCCGACGTGATCATAACGCGCTTCACGACGGAAGGCGGCGGGCACGGCAACCACACAGCTTCTGCGATCCTGGCCCAGGAGGCCTTTCAGGCGGCTGCAGATCCGACCCGGTTTCCGGGACAGCTTAAATCAGTCAAGCCCTGGCAGGCCAAACGACTCGTCTGGAACATGTACAACTGGGGTCGATACTCGGACGCCGAGACTACCGGTGCTTTGACCATTGACGTTGGGGAGTACAACCCTCTTCTCGGCAGGAGTTTCCGTGAGCTGGCCGGCGAAAGCCGCACCATGCACAAGAGCCAGGGAATGGGTGCGCCGGAAGGACGGGGAACGAGCGCCAATTACTTCAAACCCCAGGCCGGCGAACCGGCGAGATCGGACCTGATGGAGGGGATCGACCTGACCTGGGGTCGCATACCAGGAGGCGCGGCCATTGGCCAGCTTTTGGGGAAAGCCTGGTCGAGTTATCAGTTCGAGGATCCATCGAGTGTCGTCCCGCTCCTGGTCCAGGCTTACCAGATGATGCAGAAGCTCGAAGCAAATCCCATGGTCCGCTACAAAGCCGAGGAGACCCTCGAGGCGATCCGGCTTTGTTCGGGCCTCTGGCTCGAGGCCATCAGCGACCGGGCCTCGGCATCGCCCGGACAGACGGTCACCGTCAACCTGGCTGTCATCAACCGTTCGCGCTTGCGCCTGCGGCTGTTATCGGTTTCCGTCGAACCGGGCGCCGCATCCAAACAGCCTGATCTACGACTCGAGTACAACGTTCCTGCGACCGCCACGATCCCGCTTCCGATTCCAGCCGAAACCGGGTACACGGAGCCTTACTGGCTGGCTGAAGAGGGGACTCCTTATCTCTACGAAGTGCGGGATCAGCAAAAAATCGGCCTGGCAGAGAGCGGGCCGGCGGTGCGTGCCAAGGTGCGAATCGCGTTTGAGACGGCGGAACTGATGTACGAAGTGCCGGTGCTCTACCGCTGGGTCGACCCTGTCCAGGGCGAACGGTACCGCGCTTTTGAGGTGGCGCCGGAGGTTTCGGTCCGGCTGAATGAACCGGTAACACTCTTCGCGAACGGTCAGCCGAAGCGGGTGCACGCCGAAGTGACCAATGGCACCGGTACCGTCTCCGGGACCATTTCAGTGAGGCTCCCGGCCGGCTGGGCGGCGGATCCGGCCAGCATTCCCCTGAACCTGTCCGTCAAGGGAGAAAAGCGAGACTCCGAGTTCCGCATCTCCCCGGCCGCGGGCGCTGTCTCCGGACCGATCAGCGTCGTGGTGGAGGCCGAGGGAAAACTCCTGGCCCGGTCCGTCGCCGCGGTAGAGTACCCTCATATTCCGGCGCAGACGGTATTCGAGGAATCCAAGGGGGTTCTTCTTCGCCTGGATGTCAAGAAAGTAGGCCAACGGGTTGGCTACATCATGGGATCCGGCGATTTCGTGCCCGAAGCCCTCAGGCAGATGGGATACGAGGTGACGCCCCTGACCGATGAAAGCCTTTTGGTCGCGAATCTTTCCTCCTACGACGCGATCGTCGTCGGCATTCGTGCCTACAACACCCGGCCTCTTCTCCAGACCGTCCATTCCAGGCTCCTTGACTACGTATCCGCCGGGGGGACGCTGGTCGTGCAATACAACACTCTGCAGGAGTTGATCACGACCGATCTTGGTCCGTATCCCTTCCGGCTCTCGCGCGAACGGGTTTCCGTGGAGGAAGCCCCGGTCCGGATACTCGCTCCGGAGCATCCGCTGCTGACGCAGCCAAACCGCATAACCGCGTCCGATTTTGAGGGCTGGGTCCAGGAGCGTGGGCTTTATTTCCCCGGGCAATGGGATCCCAAATACCAGACGGTGATTTCAACGGGGGACCCGGGTGAGCCCGCGCTCGACGGTGGTGTTTTGTACGCCCGGCACGGGAAGGGAATCTACATCTATACCAGTTATGCCTGGTTCCGCGAGCTTCCGGCCGGTGTTCCGGGCGCCTATCGTTTTTTCGCTAACATGGTGTCTGCAAGGGGCAGTAAAGATGGCAGTTGATGACGAAGTTGATCCCAGTGCCGAGGAAGAGCAGCCGCCGTTCGGGTCGTGGTCTCATTGGTACCTCGCGGTTCTGCTGGCGCTGGTTGTCCTGATCGTCCTGTTCTACGGCTTTACGCGCGCGTTTGGATAGCGGGATGGTTGCTGACGGGGCGCTAGTAACGCCCTGAAAGACCGGAAGGACCGGAAGGACCAGAAGGACATGAAGGACATTTGTGTCTTTCTGGTCTTTCAGGTTTCTCAGGTCGTTACAAACGCCCCTTAACCAACCATCCAGCCCTTTACACGTTCAAGCTCATGAGGCCTCTTGACTGGGTCGTACTAGTTGCCTTCCTGCTCTTTTCCGTCGTGTTCGGCATTCGCCGGGGTCGGGGGACCCGCGACATCCGGGCTTACATGCTCGCCAACAAGAGCATGCCCTGGTATGCAGTCGCGCTCTCGATCATGGCTACCCAGGCCAGCGCCATCACTTTTGTCTCGACGACCGGGCTGGCGTACGCCGATGGAATGCGCTTTGTGCAATTCTACTTCGGCCTCCCGATAGCGATGGTCCTCCTCTCGATCTTCGCCGTCCCAATCTTCCATCGCCTTAATGTCTACACGGCCTATGAGTACCTGGAACAGCGGTTTGACCTGAAGACCCGGGTGTTGACGTCCGTGATTTTTCTGGTCTCGCGCGGGCTGGCCACCAGCCTCTCGCTCTATGCCCCCGCCCTGATCCTCTCGGTCGTCCTGGGGTGGGACGTGCGTCTCACGATCTGGCTCATCGGACTCCTCGTCATCCTCTACACGACGCTGGGCGGGGTGGTCGGTGTGAACTGGAACGACTTTCAACAGTTCATCGTCATCATGGGCTCGATGTTCGTGGCACTGGTCATGATCATCCACCTGCTACCCAACGATGTTTCCTTCGGGGAAGCCTTGTCGGTCGCGGGGGTGATGGGCCGTTTAAACGCCGTTGATTTCTCCTTCGACTGGCAGAATCGGTACAACTTCTGGTCGGGCCTGATCGGCGGCCTTTTCCTCGCCCTGGCTTACTTCGGAACCGATCAGTCCCAGGTGCAGCGCTACCTGACCGCCCGCTCGGTGGCGCAGAGCCGTATAGGACTCTTGTTTAATGGCCTCGCCAAGGTCCCAATGCAGTTCTTCATCCTGTTTGTCGGCGCCATGGTCTTTGTCTTCTACCAGTTCAACCCGGGGCCGATTTTCTTCAACCCCATAGAGGAACAACGGATCACCACGAGCTCACTGGCACAAGAGTATGAGCGGGTTCAGGTCGAATACCGAGAGGCGCAAGCGGCAAAAGGAGAAAGGATACGAAATTGGCTCGCGGTATCCAGGCTCGACAATCCTGCCGCAGAAAGCCGCGCCCGGACCGAACTGCAGGCTGCCGACCAAAAGGCGCGCCAATTGCGGAGCGAAGCTCTGGGCCTGATGAAGCAGAATGACCCTGCCGCCGACACGAACGATACGAACTATGTCTTCCTGACGTTCGTGATCCGATACCTTCCCGCCGGATTAGTCGGGTTAATCATCGTCGTCATTTTTGCCGCCACCATGTCGGCCATTTCATCCGCGTTGAACTCACTGGCCACGAGCAGCATCGTCGACGTGTATAAAAGGCTGTTGAGGGAAGAGGCTTCGGACAAGCACTACCTGCTCGTCTCCCGCCTGACCACCGTGGGTTGGGGCATCTTTGCGATTCTGGTTTCCGAGCAGGCCGCGCGGCTCGGCCCATTGATCGAAGCCGTGAACATCCTCGGATCGCTCTTTTACGGCACCGTTCTCGGAGTGTTCATTGTCGCCTTTCTGCTCAAGCGCGTAAGAGGGACGCCGACCTTCGTCGGCGCGCTGGTCGGTCAAGCCTTCGTCATCTGGCTCTTTCAATACACCACGGTCGCTTACCTCTGGCTGAACGTTTTTGGGGCTTTGGCCGTGGTGGGGGCAGCGGTGTTGCTCGCATTCCTGACGAGGGGGCGAAAAGTCTGATTTCCTAGATCCTCACCCGGCTGAAATCTGACGCGCTGTCGTTGGCTCGAAAGCTCCAGAAGAGAATTCCGGAGTAGCCTTCCCTTTTTGCTTTTCGGACATATTGCGCCGGCTGGATGCCCGTTCCGGCCGTTGGGGCCTCACCCACGAGGCACGGCCGGTCAAGCGTGCGGATACCCGCCCGAAGGGCGGCGAGCCGGAGACGCAGGCGTCCCAGATACCAGTGACACTGATAGAGATCGAGCCCAAGGTTGCGCCAGTAGCGAAGCCATTGAGGTCGAGCACTCCCGACGGTGACCGGTTGCCCGGCCTCCTGGTGAATCATCTCAGTACATTCGCGGACAAAGGCACGCATCGATTCGAGGTCAACCGAGCTCCCATTTGGTCGCTCGAATCGGCGCACAACCCATTCCGGTTCGTTGATCAGGTCCCAGGCGAATATCTCAGGACATCTTCCGTACCGGCCAAGAAGCGGGGCAAGGGCGTTCTTCAAAAAGGACTCGCGCCTGGCCGGCTCTGCGACGACTTCAGAATGCCCTCCCAGTTGCACCCCCTCAAGGACCGAGCCTTGGCGGCACCAATGGAAATCGAGCAGAACCGGCATGACCTGAACACGGCTCTGTTCGGCGGTGTGAACCAGCGTGTCGAAGTCCCTAAAAAAGAAATCGTCAAAGCCCATGACATTGCCGGCGCTATCGAACTCCGGCGACGAACGCCCGTCGGCAAAAACGAAGACGCGAATGACCTTTTTCCCGCCAGTCCCCAGCACGGACTCAATTTCGCTAAACTCGCGATAAAGCTCTTTCTTGGCGCTCGCCAGCCCCCGGTAGCACCACCCGGAAGTGCCGAAGTCCTGTCCATAGTGCCGCCACGGGTAATTCGCGCCGATGATGAATTCTTTCATAGTGCGACAGGGACGAACACGGCCGAACAAGGCCGAAGACGGACAAACACGGACAGGGACACCACCAATTCAGTGCCAGCGCCTCCGTGCGTGTCAGTCCGTGTTCGTCCGTGTCCGTCCCTGTCGGTCCATTTCAAGCAAAAACCGCAGTCCCGCCCGACGGCAATCGCCGGGATGCGAATCCCACATTTCGTGTCCGGCGTCTTCAATAACGGTGATCCTGACGGCCGGATTAAGTTCCAGGATCCGGTCAGTAATCGCCTTGAAAAACGGCAGGCTCCGCTCTCCCTGGAGAAGCAGCGCGGGCACCCGGAGGGCACGGATGCTGTCCTCCGGGATCACGCTGAACGGGTCGCGGGAAAAGGCAATAGCTTCCCACTCCAGAGAATTGTCAAGCAGGGCCTGTCGGAGGTGGAGAGGGAACCGATCGTACTGTCCTTCCCCCTGGAAATACGCAATTGTCGATCGCACGGCCGCTTCGCGGTCTTTGCGCAACCAGGCCTTCCTGACCGGCTCCCAGAGATGCGTCATATGCTCGTCGTAAAGCTGCTGCAGCGAGGGCTCGGAGGTGCGAAGGAGTGGAAGAACGGGTGGCTCGGACAACACGAGCGAGTGGACGAGCCCCGGCTCCTGGATGGCGAGATACAAGGCGACGTAGGCACCCAGAGAATGAGCCACTATTCGAGCAGGCACGAGCTGAAGGCCGCGCAGCAGGGAAGCAAGATCCTCCGCCTCGATCGCCACCGAATGATCTTCGCCGCTCCAGGAGTTCAGGTTCGGGTAGTTGTACCGCCGGCTATACGCCAGGGTTTTGAACCGTCGCGAGAAGGCCTCCACATGCCTGTCCCAACTCCGCACGTCGACAAGAGAGCCATGGACCAGAACCAGGTTCCGTTCAGAAGCGGCGGAGTCGGCGAGCGAGTAGTGAAAACCGAGGTTTCCAACCCTGAAGAGACGCCAAGCCGTTTCAGCCATTCCTTTGATTCCACGTCCTTTCCACCGCACAAAATACGATATCCTGTTTTAAAGGACCTTGCCTATGCTCAAAATCATGACGCTCAATCTCAATTACCTCGTTGACAAGCACGGAGCCTGGCCTGAAAGGCGTGGTCTTATCGCCCGAACGATCGAGCAGAACGGGCCGGACATCATCGCCTTCCAGGCCGTCCGTGCCATGGGAGGCGGCTTGACGCAGATCGAGGAGCTGTCTCGCCTGGTGTCCGGCTATCCCTATCGGGTCTTTATCGCGGCCGTGGAACACGGCGACGGGACGGCGGACGGGTCGGCTTTCCTTTCCCGAGTGCCGTCATCCAGCGTGGATTCACTCAGGCTCAGCCTCCCGGACGACCCCGATGATCCAACCCCGCGGGTCCTGCTTCACGGCGTCTTCGTTTTGCAGCAAGGCATTCTGGACCTGCTTAATTGCCATTTTTCCTGGATTTCGCCTCAGGCGGTTCGAAGTGTCTCCGAAGTTCTTCCCTACGTTGGCGGCATCAACGGTCCGGTGATGCTGGTCGGCGACATGAATTCGACGCCCGAAACCGAGGCGATGAAGAAGCTCGCGCAAGCCGGCTTCATTGATGTCTGGTCGGAGCTCCATCCGGGCGACACCGGGTTTACTTTCGAAGCCGACAATCCGAGCATTCGGATCGACTACGCCTGGATTAACCCGCTCCTGCAGCCGCTTCTCAAGGGAATCGAGCAAGTCGGGGAACTATCGCCCCATCCGCCCAGGCTGTCTGACCACCTTGGGCTGGTGGTGACGCTGGAGTTGGCGGCGTAGTGGAGTAACCACGGCCCGGCTCTGCAACTGTTCGGACTGTTCGCATCCGCCCGTCCTCGCCCCGCCTCCAGCTGACAATGTTATCCACGAATTACACGGCGCGGCGTAGCCGCAACCAAAAACCTGCCCGATGAAGAAGAAAGACAGAATGTCGAATATCGAATATCGAATGTCGAATGTCGAATGTCGAAGTGAGGAAGAA